>CAJOCN010000074.1 GCA_905233255.1 Paludibacteraceae bacterium | reverse complement strand
AAGAAAGGCAATACTCACGATAGTCTTCTATGTTCATATTACCATTATTAAAGTACCTGCCAATAGCAGCAATGAACCAATAAGAGTTTTCCAAGTGAACGCTTCTCCAAGGAAAATAACAGCAAATAGTATAGTCAGGACAAGGCTGCATTTGTCAATGGGAACAACCTTCGATACCTCTCCGACCTTTATCGCATAGAAATAGCAAAGCCAAGAAGCTCCCGTCGCCAGTCCTGACAAAACCAGAAACAGCCAACTGCGTGACGTGATGGATTCTATGCCGCCTTGACTATGTGTTATGAAAACCATTCCCCAAGCCATCAGCAGCGCCACAACTGTTCTAATGGCCGTGGCAAGATTGGAGTCCACGCCCTCAATGCCTATCTTGGCAAGGATGCGACAGGATTGCAAAAAGTAGCCACATATTATTTGTCTTTTTCATTATATCATCTAATTGGGTCTAAACAATGTCATCTGTTCGACAAATTGGAATTTATATGAGTTTGGTTGGCACGAACATCGTGCGTCGGGTCATTAGAAAATTGGTCTAAATGCCATATTCTATAACATTACGCAGATCCTGCCTGCTTACTTTAGTTGCTTGCCGTCCTTGCGGATGTGCCAACCATTGCGACTGCAAAGGTACAACTTTTGGGGAATTATGCAAGTTTTTATGTAATTATTACTATTTTACCGTCCATATAGTTCGATCGGCAGATCGTCCGGGTCGGAGAAAAAGACGAAACGCTTGTGCGTGTACTCGTCCGTGCGGATGGGCTCATGCGCAATTCCTTTTTCTGTCAGTTCATGTTCTGCCGCTTCTATATCATCCACCTCAAATGCCAAATGTCGCAACCCTACTGCCTCGGGGTAGGATGGTCGCGGTGGCGGAGAAGGAAAGGAAAACAACTCAATGACATAACTTCCGTTCAGCGACAAATCGGCTTTCCATGACTGCCGTGTTTCGCGGAAATGCTCCGCCATAACTTCCAACCCCAGCACTTCGGTATAAAAGCGTTTGCTCCGCTCATAGTTGGAACAGATGATGGCGATATGATGTACTTTGTTCAGGTGCATAGATACTATTTTAATTAATTTTTTTCTGCTTTGGGCGATGTTATCAGATTTAATGTCCGCGAACAAACTGCCCTTCGGGCTGATACTCCAAGAAGCAACTATCCTCCTGCTGCTCCTCGTCCATCGCTAGCTGCTGTTGCGCTATGTACTCGTCGTAAGTCATAAAATCTGCTTTGCAATGATTGCGCATGCCTCGGCATCGGCGAGGGCATGGTGGTGGTTCGTCATTTCGTAGCCGCAATAACCGGCGATGATATCCAAATTATGATGTCCTTCCGGCCAGACCTTGCGCGAACGGAGCAAGGTACATTCAAACTCATAGTCCTGATATGCAATTTCGTACGCACGGAACACAGCCTTCAGGCAGTTCTCATCAAACGCCTTATTGTGCGCCACAAACGGCACTTCTCCGTCCTCGATGTATGGGAAATACTCATGTATCTTGCGCTGAGCGTCCATCCATACATCCGGGAACTCGGGCGCATCGTTGGTGTCGTTGAAATGCAGTCCGTTCACTTCGCTACAGCGCGCATTGTAGTAGTTCGGTATCGGACGGATGAGCGAGTAGTAGTTATCCACTATCTCCCCGTCTTTGACGATGACCAACCCGACCGAACAAACGCTTGATTGCGCGAAGTTTGCCGTCTCAAAATCTATGGCAACAAAGTTATCCATTGATCTTCAGAACTTGCATTGCGTCAGCCAAAATCTTGTACCGAGCTCGCGGATAACGATAGGCATACAGCCAGTCAGATGTTTTTGTGTAGTCTATCATGCTAATATACTTTTTAATGCGCTAACGTATCGTCAAAAACCGATATAAGATATGCTCTGCGATCCATGTTTTTGTTTGTTTGCGTCGTTTACGGCGCAAAGGTACAAAAAAAATCTGACATACACAAGGATTTCATCCAGAAAGTCCCAAAATGGTTCAAAAAAAGCTTTCTTTTTCGCAAAGCGAGAGATATTAAATAGAAACAAATAAAACCCCGCGTGTGGTTTGGAGCGGTGTCAACTAGACACCTGTAATACAAAGAAGAGACGGCAAAGCCGTGTCCGAATACAATTCTTAGCCGCAAGGGTACGAACTATATTAAAAAAGTTATAAAAAAGTTAATTTTTATGCAAAAGTTGATACATATCCATCTATATAAGGTCGATTGTTTGTAACAACAGCGAACG
>CAJOCN010000073.1 GCA_905233255.1 Paludibacteraceae bacterium | reverse complement strand
GCTTCCGTTGATCTTGCCAAGTCAACATCGCTGCCAAGTCATAAACCTGATTGAATGTCGGTTGTGTTGCTACCATAATTTCTGTTGTTTTGCGTTTTGCGACGCAAAAGTACAACAAATTTCCGACATGTGCAAGTTTTTGAGCCTAAAAATGCAATTTGCCTGCATTTTTACGGTAAATCCAATATGTCAAAGATCCTTTTGCCTCTGTTTTAAGCCCAGTGGCATTGGGCTGTATCTTTGTGTTTTTATATTATTGTTCTGATTGTACTATTTTTAGGTTCTCGTCGCTCCTTCTCGGTCGGTTTGGTCTCCCCGACCACCTTCCCTTTTCGAAGCCAAAAGTCAATTGGCTTCTCCATCCCGTGATGGTCCTGTTCTATATCGTGTTTTTATGCTTTTTGGTTGTATCTGTATTATCAAGTGACATAACAAAAGTTTCCAACCTCGCGGATTGGAAACTTGTAGAGTATAAAATTATGGAAAGTTATTTGTCTATCCTACTGAGAACACGAGAGATAAGTGTCCAAGGTTTCATTCGGATGTCCCAAAAGTCAACAACATAAATGGTATCATCCTCTATAAGATAAATGATTTTGCTGTGCGTACTCACGAATGAAATCCATCGAGTCTTCATGGCTGATGTATCTACCTTCTTTCATCTCATGAAAGCGTTTCTCCGCACGCTCGTATAAGTACTGCTCCATAATCCTAAAATTTAGTAGTTATTAACCTTTGCGACCGCAAAGGTACTGCTTTTTTTTGAAACTACCAAATTTTTGAGCAATAAAATACAAAATTGCTGTTTTTTATACTCTACATTATGTCAAAGATCTTTTGCCTCTGTTTTGAGCCCTGAGGCAGGGCACTTCTCTAAACACTAAAACGCAAGAAAGCGTGAAGTTCGTCTGTCCTCACGCTCCCAAAGGCCTTCGCAATGCCTATCACCAGAGTAAGAAACAACCGAAGTCCACGCCGAATATGCATTTGTGCCGTACGCGTAAATACATACCCATGGACATTCATTGGTTGTTGTCAGGGCCTGTGATCAAAAAGTTGCGAAGTTCTTGAGAGCCGCAAACAACGTCAATAAACGTCTCAAATATGTCTTATATTTTCTCCACCCCAAAATTGAGAGACATTTCCCTCCGGCGTGGATTGAGTGCAAAGTTACTATAAATATACGAAATATGCAAACTTTTGTTTACTAAATTTCGGAAATTGTTCATTTTTACACAAAATGTGGCAATTTTTTGCGGTTACATACTTGCGTATGTGGCAAAAAAGTATTAATTTTGCAGCGTGAAAAGAAGAATAGCAATCATAGGTATTTTGACGGTGCTGGGGTTCAGCATGGGAATACGCGCACAGGAGCCGATTATTCCGCCGGTAGGCGATGCCATCAACGCCGGTGCGGAGGCGGAGGAGAAAGGCGAAGGGGTAGAGGTTAACGGCGAAAGGGTGAAAGAAAAAAAGACAAGTAAGGGATTACTGTTCTTCTACGGCATGGGAAACTGGGTGGACAGGTACCTGATGCGGGGCATAGACACGAACTACATCGCGCTGCCGGAACACAGTTGGCGGCTGGCATACACCAATGCGATGATCGGCGTGAACTCCAAAGTTTCCTCCATCGCCAATTTATATGATAATGTGTTTTTGCAGGTGGATCTCATGAACCGCACGACGCCGAGTGTGGATTTAGGATTCCATGCCAGCTACCGCGGGATAGGTTTCGGCTACAGCTGGGACGCGTTGCACGCCTACCAGCAGCGGCTCAGTTTCTCGTTCGGCAGCAAGTTCATCGGTATTGATTTTGCGATCCAGACGAGTTCGAACATGAAAACCGATGTGCTTCTCGACAAGGAGCCGATTTGGCAAGCGAACAATGCGAATATCATCATCACGAATGCCAACCTGAACCTCTGGTACGCGCTGAACGCGGCGCACTACTCGCACCAGGCAGCCATAAAACAGTCGTATATCCAGAAAAAGACAGCCGGTTCGCTCCTGCTGCATCTATCGTACATGTCGAGCCAGGTTGATATCCGCGACACCATGAAAGTAGCGGAGTTCAGCGACCAGCCTGTATTATCAATACTGCTGGATAACCTGACCGCCATCCGCACACGGCAGATAGCCGTGGGTATAGGCTACGGCATCAACTATACGCCGAACAAAGGCAAGTTCGTTCTCCACGCCTCCGCCAACGCGATGTTAGTGACATACTCGGTCAACCTGATTTCCTACTACGTACCGGACAGTAT
>CAJOCN010000072.1 GCA_905233255.1 Paludibacteraceae bacterium | reverse complement strand
AGGAGCATCTTGTTGCAGCTGTGCTGACCGTTCTTACTGGGTTTCGATAATGCGCCGGATACAGAGTCGATACCGGCAGACCAATTGACTTTAGCCATATGTGATTCGGCAATGAGAAAGATGATCGTTCTCGTGACCCTCTATGCCGTGAGAGGGGATAAAGGTTAGTGAATAAGTTAAATGGTTGTCGCGATGATTACCCGTTGTGTGCTTCGTCGTACGTAGCGGATTCGAGCGACCAGAGGTACGAACGCATCGTGGTCTTACCGCCCTTCGTGTTCTTCTGGGCATTGAAAGCCGCGAGGTCCGCTTCCTGCTTGGAGGAGTCCTGCATACGGGCGTTCACGGCGGCCGATACGGCGGCGAACTTGGTGCGTTTCTCTGTCTCCTCAGCGCTCACCGGGGTGGTACGGGTTACGGAGTTGAGACCACGGAGGTACATTCGGTTGCACTTGCCCACCTGAGTGGTCGGTGCGGTACGGTGGGTCGCCAGAACCATCTTCTGGTCCACCGCGTGCGGCGATTTCTTGTTGATCTTCGTCAGTGCGCCGCTGAGGGAACTGACGACATCGGCATAAACTGCTACTGCCATATCGCGCGAGCTATGGCTCAGAACGACTCGCGTAAACACGCACGTATGATCTTTCGCCATGCTCTCGCTCTTCGGTCCGCAAACGCTACGCTGGTTTACGTCCCGAGGATTGAGAGCCCCTCTAAGCCCGATGAGAGGGGATAAAGTGAGTAAAGTATAGGCTCTTTCTTTATAGCCGAGAGCATTATGCGGCTGCAGGTTTACTTTTTGTGCCCCTGATACTCCTCGACCGTTTTGGTAGCGATGGTGGTGGTTACCTTCGCGGAGTCGGACACTTGGGTGTAGGTGGCGGTGGTACTGATCGTCCGCCAGGCTTTGCATGAGGTCATGCAGATGGCTGCAAGAGCCGGAATGATAAAGATCTTTTTCATTGTTTAAAAAATTAATTTAGTTGTTATTTCCAGGCGGCACTCCTCATGGCTGTTTTGCTCGGCGAGGAAGCGGGCGGTGAGGGATTGCTCATCTTCAGGTGAAACGAGGATACAGCCTTTGGAGTGCCCGGGCTTGGTGCCGCGATGGAACCGTATTCCCGACCTGCCGGGCACCTGCTCCAGGATCGGCAGGAGGCGTTTGAATTTCGGGCTCATCGTCACGACCACCTTGTAGATCAGCGCCGGCACGAGATAATCCGCGTTCTCCATCGTCTCGCAGATGGGTTCCAGACGCTCTGTATATAGCCCCGTACGGTGGTTATAATAATGACTCGTGCGGTACAGATGCCCTTGCACGGCTTTGCCTTGTCGCTGCTCTCTGATAAGTTTGTAATACGCCATTGTTATCGTTTGTTTTTATATACGTAATCGATTCCGAACAACGTTCCCGTGAAGGTTGCTACTTCGCCGAAGGCAACGAGGATGGATTCGTGTATCTCGCCTTCCGGGTCAATGAACACTCCGCAAAAGAGGAGTATGAGCCCGCCTGCTGATAAGAGAGTTGCGGTGATGAGCTGGATGTTATCTTTCATGTCGTCTGGTTTTCAAAATCCGGTGCAAAGATATACACATTTTTGAGCGGATTGCAAATTTTTTGCCAAAAAGTGGTCAAAAACTCACCATGCGTAGGTTAAGAAATCAGCGATTGTATCTTCGTCAATCGGTTTGCCATACGTATCCATCAGTATCATCAGATGTTTGATAGGTATGTCGCGTCCTGCGCGATGGTTGAGCAGTTCATGAATATTCTGTGTGGTCAACATAAGTCGAATGGGTTTGAGGCGTGTCGGGAATGGTTCGATAATGTCTCGATGTATTCTCGGGATTGTCTCGGCGAAGTCCGCCCGAAAGATTGATAATACTCAGTCATAATAGTTCTTTTGAGTTTAGTAGGGGTTTTAATCGTTTTATGATGCTTGTCATATAGTTTTAAGAGTCGTTTTCGGATCGTTTCCCGTAACTTCATAGCGGTAAGGAAATCATCCATTTGCGATTGCACGAGTATAACGCAATCAGAGACCATCACGCGTCTTTTGAAAGCGGCTTTCTGTGCTCTTGAAGCGTTTTTAGGGAGCGATGGTACGGGGCGGCGATGCATAAAAGTTTTGCCGTTGATGGTCCGGAAAGTGATGTCACCGATGGTACCGGAAAGGGCATTGATGCCCGGGATAAGTTTGACTTGAGCCATGTTTGAAATTTTATTGTTTGACATAAATAACTTGTTGACCGGTGGGATTGACCGGGAGATAATCGCATTCTCACTCCTTGACTTCAAGCCCGAACAACTCTACATCAGCCATGGTGTACATCCCCCATCTGCCGTTCCATTTGGCAATGACTACCGGTTCGGAGGGAAGGGCTTTGCCGTTGTAATTGGTAGGCTCGCGAAAAACGATACGGCGCGTGTTCTCTTTGATGGCACGGATGGGGTCGTATTGTACGAACCGCCCTTCGCGTACTTTCTGCGGAATCACGCTGGATGCTTGTCGTTGTTGCGCCGGTGAAAGCGTGTCCCAATATCGTTGGACGGCTTCGCGGTGCTTCTGGCAGGACCCGTTTTC
>CAJOCN010000071.1 GCA_905233255.1 Paludibacteraceae bacterium | reverse complement strand
TGTAGCAATGCACTTTCCGGGTTATAGCCTGTATCTTTTTTTATCAAAAATACAAGAAAAAAAATACAAGCTTCTGTATTTAACCCTGTATCTTTTTTTTGCAAAAACAGGCAAAATAAATACAGGCTATGCCTCAGAAACCAAACCAAAACAAACCAATCATTTAAACCTATTCATTAACTTTTTTTCCCTCTCACGGCGCAGGGGTTCGAACAGCAAGAAAGTCTTTCAGGTCGCAGACCGGTCTTTCAGTGAAACGGTCTTACAGCGATAGCGGTCTTTCAGTCCGCAGGACGGTCTGTTCGGCAAACGCCGAACATTTATGGCAAAAGTAGTTTATTCAGCCGGAATCGACCATGTGTCCGGCGCATTATCGAAACCGAGTAAGAACGGTCAGCACAGCTGCGAGAAGATGCTGTTGGCTACCCACCGCGTAGCGGCAACGGAGTCGTCCGACTGCAACAGGATCTATCTCCGCGAGGCGCCCAAACGCCGCACGCATTTCAGCTCGAAGGAGCTCGCCGTCCACACCCGTTTCACCGAGGTACAGGCGATGGTTCGCACCCGCGCCAAGGACCTCATGAAGGTCACCGAGGATCAGGAGAACTTCGCTGCCCAGCTGAACACCTCCGGCGGCAAGCGCACCATGAAGGCGTACCTGTGGAAGGTGTGTGGCGCTGAGTATGATGCGCAGCACAACGGCTAAAAGGAGGTGATTTATGACGAAGCAACAGATTTACAAAATGGTCGCGACAACGCTTGGGCTAAGGCTCAGAACGATTCGCGACAAAGTCGCTCATGGGATCTTTCGCCTTGCCCTACGCTTTCCCCAAAAATGTAAAATTTTCGGGGGCCCTATATTAGCCGCTATCGTGACTTGCGTGGCGATTGCGTTGGGACTGAGTTCGTGCAATGTGACGCGAACGATCACCACCCGGTCGGAAGCATGGCAGAAAGGCGATACTTCCGTGGTCATTCAGACCAAGACGGTGGAGACCTATGATGCAAGCAAAAAATTGTAGGAAAGAGCGGCAGCAATGCCGCTTTTTTCGTCTATTTGAGAAAATACAAACATTCATGCTATTTTCTTTTGTGTTTGAAAAATGTAGCACAAAAACATGTTAATCGACAAAATCTGGCATATATCGGCAAAAAATGCAGATAATTCGCATTTTCTTGCCCAAAAACTTGCCGGTGTCGGCAAAAATTAGTATCTTTGCAGCGGATTTTGAATTAAACTTGCCGATTATGGAATATATATCCGTCATACAGTTTGCCGAGAAGTACGGCATAAGCGAACGAACCGCACGCAATTACTGCGCGGAAGGGAAGATTGATGGCGCCTTTCTGACAGGCAAAACATGGAACATCCCAGCAGATGCAGTCCTTCCCAAGAAAGGAAAGAAGAAACTCTCTCCGTTACTCACTCGTTTGCGCGAGGAGAAAGACTCCAAACTAAAGGGCGGTATCTACCATCGTACGCAGATTGATTTGACCTATAACTCCAACCATATCGAAGGCAGCAAACTGACTAAAGAGCAAACGCGGTACATCTTCGAGACCAACACACTCGGCATCACGACCGAGAATACCTCCGTCGATGATATCATGGAGACGGTAAACCACTTCCGCTGTATTGATTATGTCATCGACCACGCAACGGATAAGATCACTGAGGCGCATATCAAAGCATTGCACGCCATCCTTAAAACCAATACTTCCGACAGCCGTAAACCGTGGTTTGCTGTAGGCGATTACAAGCGATTAGCCAACGAGGTAGGCGAGCAAGAGACGGTTGCTCCAAAAGAGGTTCATCGCCACATGAAAGCTTTGCTTTCCGACTATAACGCACTCAAGCAAGTGACCTTCGATGACATATTGGACTTCCACGTGCGGTTTGAGCGTATCCATCCATTCCAAGACGGTAACGGTCGTGTGGGGCGTCTGCTTCTTTTCTGGCAATGTCTGCAAAATGCCCAAGTGCCGTTTATCATTACCGACAAACTGCGCCTGTACTACTACCGAGGTATCCGTAATTGGGGAGACACTAACGGCTATCTTCGTGATACCTGCCTCACTGCGCAAGACCACTACAAGGCGTTGTTAGACTATTTTAAAATACGGTACTAAAATCTCACAATGAAATACTCCCACGAAACATATGCAGACATTATCTTGTCAGTCCTAACTATAGCTTGTATAAATTCAACCAAATATACAACAAGCTTGTATAAATTTTAATTATATGCCTTGTCCACATAATCACATAGATTGCCCGCACTTAAGCTAAGACTTGTGTGACTGCGCGCTCCGCGCTTGTATAACACTGCGTCTTGCTCTACGCTTTCCCCAAAAATTAAAATTGTTTGGGGACCCCGAATGAAATTAGACGAGCACATGGAACCAAACTCCCCGCTTGCTTGCGAGAATTCCTTTTTTATACAACCCTTCCATATAGTTCTTTCTTTTTATACAAGCCTCGTATTTGTACTGGCTTGTATAAATTTCGCCCCATCTACACACTAACCTTGTATAAATCTCAATAGCCCTCATTTAGCTTGTATAAATTTTCTTCCCTTTTACATTCTGCATCCTGCATTTTTTTTATACAAGCCTCACAACTAGCTTGTATAAATTTTGCACTAAAACTTGTACAAAAACTTGCACATGTCAAAATTTTTCAGTATCTTTGCACTCGCAAATAAAAATGACCATGACAAAGGACATTAAGACAACGGAATTGATTCGTACTTCCAAAAGTTGGGATGGGGCTATGTTGCCGGATTTTCCACAAGGACAACCCGAACTACGGGTGATCCGACTGGACTTTCCCATAGGCGCCAAAACAGGGTGGCATCATCATACAGTAGTCAATTACGGCATCGTTCAGCAGGGTGACTTGACTATCGTTTGCCAAGATGGAACAGAAAAAACCTTCCATGAAGGCGAAGCGCTGGTCGAAGTGATCGGCACAATCCATCGGGGCGAGAACAGGGGCTCCAAGCCCGTTATTCTCAATATGTTCTACTTCTCCTCTCCCGGAGCAGAAATAACCATCCAACATCCGAGTCGCGTTCAGCAACAAGATCGCAAGGACCAAACCGCTCCGCTAATTGGTGAAGGCGACATGTGCTTCCGCTCTCCCCAAGAATCAAAGATTATTGGGGACCCCAA
>CAJOCN010000070.1 GCA_905233255.1 Paludibacteraceae bacterium | reverse complement strand
GACTCTTCACCCGGTTGCATCTCATTCTGCTCCAACCAACGCAAATACAACTCCATTTGACCCTTGTACTGCGCTTTGAAACGACCGAGTTTGAGGTCTATAGCTATCAAACGATGCAACTTGCGGTGATAGAACAGCAGATCCAAATAAAAGTCCTCGCCGTCAATGATCATTCGTTTCTGGCGCTCCACAAACGTAAAACCGTTGCCCAACTCCATGATAAACTGCTCTAAATGCACGACCAGACTATCTTCCAGCGATTTCTCTGAATACATGCCTGTGAGACCTGTAAACTCCAAGAAATAAGGGCTCTTAAATACCAAATCCGGAGACAGAGTCTCGTTATCACGCAAATCTGCCAGTTCCTGCTTGATCAGTTCCTCCGGTTTTGTAGCAATCGCTGTGCGTTCATACAACATG
Organism: Paludibacteraceae bacterium; assembly: GCA_905233255.1. Classification (GTDB taxonomy): domain Bacteria; phylum Bacteroidota; class Bacteroidia; order Bacteroidales; family Paludibacteraceae; genus Colicola. Next base: position 2,823 of record CAJOCN010000070.1, on the reverse strand, counting down.
CCATCTATCTTGGCTTGGAGAGTCCTAACACTCCACATTTCATTTGCTGCCATCGTCAGATAGAACTCTCGTCGGAGTTCATCCTTAATCGGCATAACTATCAGAAAATGAGACCATGACAATTTTGACAACAGTGTTGACACAATTTGAAAATCGGGAAATTGCAGGGCAAATTGCATCATTCGCCGGATGGTTCTCTCTTCAAATCCTTTCGTTCCGTACTCCTCTTGCAATTGTCGCGCCACTGTTGCGACAATTTGCTTGCCATATTCAGCACGCTCGTTATTCAGCACATCGCGATTGATGCGGTCACCGATATGCCAATACATCGCCGTCAACTCATAATTGGCTGTAGCTGCTACGTGTGAACGTGCAGAGTCGATGATCTGCCGCAAGTCACCAAGTAGTTCCGCGGAAACTAATTCGGAAGGATTGAGTTTTTCTATATCTGCCATATATCTTTACCTTTTCTTTCTTATGGTGTTTTTGTGTCCCGCTCATCGGTCGGTGGGGACAGATGATGCTATTTTTCGATTATCTCCCAGTGTCCAGTTTTATCCGATCCAACTCTGCGAATGGATCCTTGGGCTTGCAGATTACGGAGGACTTTTCTAATTCCGCTATCTGACATGGATAAAGCAACCATCATTCGCGCAATCGTGATAGATGGATTTGCAGTTATTAGTCGCAGAATTTTATCGGATGTCTTTTCCGTTACTTTACCCGTCACTTTACCCGTCACTTTACCCGTCACTTTACCTGTCACTTTACCTGTCACTTTACCCGTCACTTTTTCTTGCACATCGACCCAGTTGTAAGGCACTACCATTCTGATATAGTTGTCGCCGAACTCAAAGTTATCTTTGGTGTACTTGCGCATAATACGTTGCATACCCGAGCCCAGAGATTCAACCAATTCTACATCGCGGAATACGCGCATCAATTCACGATTGCGTGGTAAGCTTACTCCTCTGAAAAAGTCCTCACGAGAAAGTCCTTGCGGAATGCGCCCGATGGATGTTATCTCCAAATGATCTGAGAAAAGTTCAATCTTCGATGGCGCGCCATAGATGTAATCATTATGCACGATAGCGTTGATAACTGCTTCGCGAATAGCCAACCTGTCCCATTGTGGAGTGTCAATACGACGAGTCGGAGTAATCACAGACGAAACCTTGTTCTCTACATCCAGTTTGTCCAACACCTTTTGAGTAGCAGTCAGCAAGCAGCAGTAGCCATATTCGTTATTGGAAATAAGTTCGTAACGATCTTGTCCGGCATATTTAGCCAATTTCATAGAGTTACCATTTTCATCCGCCAATAGGTATGCCACATAATTGAGTTTACCATCATCCGTGAGCAAATCCAGCGAACGAAGGAAATTATCGTTTAGTTGCATTCCTTTTTCGGCATAATAGATGCGGAGTTGAGTAAAAGTAAGGTCTTGGCGCGGCGATACTACATTCTTTAAAGAGTTATGCACGCGGTGGGTATAGAGGTCATCTATCTGCGCTTGCGTCATGGGTTCCGCTGCTGTTCCAATACGGATAAAACATCCTTTGGGAGAAAGACCATACTGCTTTTTGTAATAAGGTTTCTCCGAACCGCTGGAAATGAAAACCTTAATGACCGGTTTCTCTTCGATGCGCTCTATAGTCACATCAAAGAGTCCCATCGGTGAAGGCAGGATGCCCATGCGGATACGATCCTTGATTTTGAGCATATCGCCGTCAATATCCTTCACGCCGACAGGCTTTCCGGAATCATCTATACCGATGTAGATAATACCGCCCTCGCGGTAGTTGAGGAAGGCCACAACCTCTTTCTCGATGTCGAGTTCGCGTGTCAGTTCGCGCTTAAATTCAATGCGGTTGGATTCTGTCATAGTCGTCTATTTTATACATCGCACGCAAAATTGCGTGCAAAGGTACGAAAATTTTCGGACATATGCAAGTTTTAGAGCGATTATAGAAAAAAATGGGGTGTTTATTGGAGGTCGCGGATGGTTTTCGCCACGTTGATGAGGTGGTCGGCAACACGTTCGGAGTTCTGGGCAAGGGATATATATTCCGTACCGGCTTGGGGTTTGCAGATGCCCAAAGCGAGGCGCTGGATATGATTGCGCTCCATCTCGTCGGTCAGTTGGTCCACCTCGTCCTCAATCTGGTTGGCGAGCCCGAGAGCGGTCATATCCATCTTGTGATACGCCTGCATCGTAGCATCGTAGAGACGGCTGATGAGGGTGTTCATCTGGTCAATCTCCTTGAGCGCGTAGTCAGAGAAACGCACCTCCTGCTGGCGGAGGCTGTCAGCGTACTCGATGATGTTCTTGGCGTAGTCTCCGATACGCTCGAGGTCGCTGACTGTGCGGATGGTGGAGACGAGGTATTGGTGGTCAAACTGACTAAGCCGGTTATCAGAGAGCAGCAAGGCATAATGAACCAGTTCGCGGTTGAGGTAATTGAGCTGGTCCTCCGTCCGGTCGAAAAGCTCGCGTTCGGAGTTATCCAGCGTAGTGACATCCCGGATAGCGCGTTGGTAGTTTTGGAGCGCCAGTTTAGCCATGTTCTCCACCTCGGCTTTGAGCTGACGGATAGCCACTACGGGCGTGCGGAGCATCTGCGGATCGAGGAAATAGAGATGCGGCTCGTTGGTGTTCTGCGCCGGCTGGTCTTTGATGATACGGCAGGCGAGGTTGACGAGCGCGTTGGTAAGTGGCAGGGCAACCAGCATGGTGGTGACATTGAAGATGGTGTGGAAAATCGCCAACTGGAGTTGCGGAGCGGCAGGGAAGAGGTGCTCGAAGATGGTACCGAAGGACCA
>CAJOCN010000069.1 GCA_905233255.1 Paludibacteraceae bacterium | reverse complement strand
TATTTCCGGAAATAAAACCCGTCTTGCCGTAGTGCACCCCTCAGGGCCTCTATCGGTATTATCAGTTCTACTATCATCATTCTTATTCTCCTTTCTTTGTTGTGTGCTCGTCGCGTCAGAGACGAGGTTCCGCCGCGAGCATCTCGCGACCATCCTTGACGTCCCTGTAGGATCCCTTTATCCTTTCACCTTTCACCTTTCACCTTTCACCTTTCACCTTTCAATTTTCACCTTTCACCTTCCTCGCTTCCCTTCTTTTCATGCGTTCAATGCTGTGCACAAAGCCCGCTATTCGTGCAAAGGCCTCCGGGCAGGCGAGCAGCGTCTTCAGAATCCGCGTGTCATGCCGTAGAATCTCTTAAAATCCGGTTTGAATTTCCCCGAGTACTGACAGTGGTACTCACTTCCTCTTACCTCAATCATGAGGATTGTCTTTACATTTGCCATTGTTCTTTTTTGTTTTTAGTTAATATTTGTTATGTGCTCCGGTCGTCAGGCCGGAGGTTTTTCTTATTTTTCGGGGCCCCCGATGAACGCCAGCGTAGTGCGTTCAGTGGGGAAAGGAGGAATAGCGGCAAGTTAAACGCGCTTTGTGCGTTTCGGTCTTGCGAGCTTGTTCCGACGCTGTCCATTGACCCGGCATTTGATGCCGGATTAGCAACGTCTATTGTTGCCGGATACTATCCGGCGTTATTTTCCTTTCGCCATTAGCCATTCGCCATTCGCCCATTGTCATCCGGTTTTCTCGGGTCGGCGAGGATCTTGAGGTGGTACTTCTCTGCGTTTTTGCGGGAGCAGAAGATGAAATCTTCGGTCATGTAAGGAACGGAGACTTGTACCCAGTCGATGTGGTTGTTGATCTGGTCGACGATTCTGCGGTCGGTAGTGAAGATGTGGTCAGGATACCGGATCTGCATGTTGTGGGCCTCGGCGTCTTCGAGGGTGTAGAATCCCCACTCACCGTTGTAGTGGGCAGAGACGACGGTCTTGCCGGCGGGCAGGGCGCGATGTTGGTAATTCTTCGGTTCGGGGCGCGAGGGTTTTGCCTTCGGGATATGTTCGGAGATAGCACGTACGGGATCGAACTGCAGCCAACGTCCGGCCGCCAATTTTGCTGTGATGGTATTGTAGACATGCTGCTGTTGGTCGGGCGTGAGGCGCGCCCAAAGAGCTGCTGCTTCTACCTTATAACGATCGGATGAACCGTGGCGGTAGAGGGGTTGCCAAATTAAATTAAAATCCATAATTTTTAAAAATTTAAAAGCTGCTGCTGTGCTGGCATCTAGTACTGATTTTCGTAAGGGACTATAGGGATACCAGTACAGCAGCAACTCTTTTTTTCTTTTATAATTCTTTTGGTTACTTTTCTTATTCGCTTTCTTTTTGAAAGCTCAACGATCTGCTTCGCTGTATGCTTATTCGCTTTTCTTTTTATTTCATCAAGGCAATAGTTAGTCCGTGCTTGATACTCTGGCTGTCAGGATAATCCTCAGCGAGCAGATCGCCGGTATGCTTTATGTCCGCACGTAGGTGCTTGCAGTCGCGCTGCAGCTGAAGGTAGAGCGCATGTTGCTCCTTGTAGTAAGCGAGGCGGTCGTCCTGGATGCTGTTGTTCTTCTCCCAAGTATAGGACGTCGGGCGTTGCACACGGATCTTAAACCCGTGGTATAGTATCGTCCCCGTGAATGATTTGGGCAGCCCTCGTTCGGCGATAAGCTCCTCTACGGCTTCTTCCACTTGGGGACGCAGTTTCTCGATTTGTTCTTGACTTTCGTTCTGACTCAGCATAGCCGAGTACATTTGGTCGATGACCTCATAATTGTTTTCTTGCATAGTTTTGCGAATAGTTTGTGCTCAGCCTGGTGAAGCGCTTCCTGGGTACCCAAGCCCAAACTTTCGCGGATTAATAATTATGGCTGGTGACAGCCGTTTTTTTCCTGGGGCCCCCACGGAGTGCTAACGCAGTGATACTTCGTGGGGAGAGCGTAGGGCAAAACATAGCGTAATCGAGCGGCTGTGCTGCGAGTCACGCGAGTTTTAGCCTTAGCGAGTGCAAAGGTACGGCTAATTTGGCAATAATCGTTCGGCATTTTGCCGACTTTTGCTCATGGACCTTAAAATTTTCTGCACGTGGTCAGCAGAGATGTAGAATTGATACCCTACTGCCTCATAGGCTTCCATGAAGGGCAGGTCTTCTTCGATGGTTAACGACTGGAACAATGTCTTGATGTCGTTGTTACGACGTGCGCGGCGTTCCGCCGTAGATTCGAGTTTATAATATAGCATATAAGTACGCCATCAGCGGGAATGCTCCGTGGCAACGTGCCAGGGAGTGTGCCTCCGGCATACTTACGAAAAAGCCGCACCTCGAATGAGATGCGGCTGCAAAGGTACAGCTTTTTTTGATATATGCAAGTGTTTTAAGCAAAAAATACTTCCTTTGTTCGCAATAAATGTTATTTTATAGCATATTTTTGTGGCATGCCACAAATTTATGCTACAAACAGAAGCACCCGTCTCAGTTCCCGAACTTCGTGAGGGCGGTATTAGCAAGCGAAAAGAGAAGAGGCGGCTCACGATGTTTGTGAACCGCCTCTTGGCTGATTTCTGACAGCTGAATGCTGACAGCTATGATTTATTTCTCAGACACTCTCCTGCCGGTGGCATCGTATTTCTCTCCGTTGCGCTCGATGTAGAGAATACCGTTGATGAGGATTTTGCGGTATCCGCCAAGCGTGGCGGATGCATCGACTTCCTCCACGCCTTGCGCGGCATTGAGCTGTATTACATACGGTTCCCACGGGGTGCCGATATGGTTGTCGGAGACGAAGGTAAGGGTCTTGTCTATTACTCTCTCCTCGCCGTTAATGACGGTACGGAGCTCCATCGGCTGGCCTGCGCCGTCACCGGCAATGACGAGGTAATAGAGGCTGTCGGTGTGCGCACGGACGGCACCGCGGCACTCACCGCCGATGTACGCCGCTATCTCGCAGGTATCCACTACCGCCTCGCCGTCCATGAGACGAATCGTCATGGTCATGTTGGAGGGGTAAGCGGAATAAGACCACTGCGTTGTAAGACCGGCTTCGCCTGTAGGACCGCTGACGCTGTAGGACCGCTTCGCTGTAAGACTTTGCGCCATCAGCTTGCGTTGTACGCGGCGGATGTTTCCCGCGGGGTCCGGATAGCTGAAGGACTTAGCCGTGCTGTCGGTGCTGTAATAGAGGTAGCCGTGGCCCGGTTCGAGCGCGGTGAGCGTGCCTTCCCAGCCGTAGATGTCATAGACGGAAACGCCTGTCTGCGACTTGATGATGTCGCCCTGCTTGGGCTGCACGCCCGCAAGGGCTTCGTCCACCACCATGGTTGACAGCGGCGTATAAGGCAACCAGTTCCAGCCGTGCTCTATCATAACGCCCATCGAGTCGGAAGGCAGCCGCTTGCCGCTAACGGAGAGCTGCGGGTCGAGGGTGGCGGAAGCCGTCTTGGTCGTCCGCAGGATACGCACTTTGTACATTTGGTTCACCGCGAGCTTGAGCGGACCGTTGAAGATAGAGCCGGAGCTCTGGCTGAAGGTCTCCTGATCCTTGACGAGCACGTTCCAGCCCTTGGGTCGCAGTACTCGGACGGCGGCTCTACGCCGAAGGCGATCCAGTTCCAGTTCTCGTGTACCGGAATGAGCTGCTCTACGCGGTCGGACTTGGTCCAGATAGCCGGTGTGTTGAAATTACCAATCATCGTGTCCTGACGGAATATGAGCGTCGTCCTTAGTCCTTGGTCACCCGGTACTTGTATATTCGCATCGGTATAGGCGATGCCTTTGGAGGCATCCCAGATACGGAAGGAGATGGGTTGGTTCCGGTCGGCGTCGGGGGTGTCGGAGCCGTAGATGATCAGGGTCTCGTACGCCGCGCCGCGTATCTTCTTCGGTGCAGCCACGCCGCGGCACTCGCCGCCGATGAAGGCAGCCACCATGCTCTCGGGGTTCTCCATAAGGATACCGCTGAGGTAAACCTGTCCGATGATGGTCATCGAGTGGTCGTATTTGGTCGGGTCCACGGTCCAGTTAGGCGTCTCGCCGCGCACTTTCATGACGAGACGGAGCGGTTCGAGGATGTCCTTGTTGCCCCGTACGCCTATCGTCGCTTCGTAGTTGCCTACCGGCACGAGCGGATTGACCGCAAAGCGCAACACTTTGGTCTTGAGCGGCTGGACATCGCTGATAGCTGAAGGCTGATAGCTGACTGCTTCATTTTCCACCAGACTCAGCCACGACGGCATGTTCTCCACCGTGTAGTACTCAGTCTGGCCGGACTTGTTCTCGATGGTCACATCGAAGGTATAGTCCTCGCCGTACTGCTTGGTGATATTGACGGAGTCTTTACCCCAGAGGAGTGTGTTCTGCTGCACGTAAGCAGTCCATTTGATCGGCTCGGAGGTGTTGCCGTTGAGGTTGTTGAGCGTCGTGCCCTCCAGGTCGCGCGGGGTGACTTCCTCCTCGACGAAGTTGATCACCACCTTGCGCTCGGACGCCACGGGCATAGCCGTGAGAATCGTCTCAGCCGGTGCGCGCTTGAGCGGCGGGGTGTTGGATACATACGTATGACGAGTGGACTGCATATCGCCCGTATTGCCGTAGATGGAAACGGGTGCCATGTTCTGCAGGGTGAAGCCCTTGGTCTCCACACCGTTGATCGTGCTGTCTTTCTCAAACGGATAGTAGCCCACCAACCCGTGCGAATAGACCTCTGCGGTGTCGATGGTGTGGTACATGCTGCGCAGGAGCCTGTCTTCGGAGAGCGTGGCTTTCCATATACGCACCTCATCGATGTAGGCATAGTCCGCGTTCTTGGCGAAGACGAGTGCCGAGCCGCTGAGATTCGGTACATCCGCTTCGGCGAAGACCGCCGTGCGCGCCCCGTCCACGTAGAACGAAGCCGCCTGTCCGCGTACCACATTGAGGGCGAAATGATGCCAGCCGGTGGTTAGTTCGGGGAAGTCTGCACGGGACGCTATGATACGGGACTTGGTGCCGTAGTCAAGGACAAAGTTATGCATCGTGTCCTCGTGCAGGCACAGTTTCTCCGCCTTCGCCTGCAGGTCGCCTGCCACCGAAGGCACGGCGGTCTCGAAGACGGTATCTGTTCCTATCGTCGGATTATACCATAGCTCGATAGCATAGCTGTCGTTGAAACCGGTGGTGATTTGCGAGATGTCCGCCTGCATGCCGGCGGTGCTGTCCATCCGTGCGGAGAGGTTTTTACTGAGGATCTCCCACCTGTCTTGCGTCGCGTGTCAGCCGCCACGAAGCCGTGTCCCTCGTTCATGTGCCAGTAGTTGGTCAGACCGTAGGTGTAGGCGTCTTTGGACACATACTTGTCGGCTTTCGCTTCCTTCAGGTCGCGGAAGATATTGTAGATCGCGAGGTCGTGGATGTTCGCGTTGATAGGACCGAGGTACAGGTAGTTGTCGTCGCGGTAGTCCGCTTTGTCGATATCTATCTCCGAGACGGTCTGTCCGGTGAAGAGGTCAAGGGTCGTCGTGTCGTACTGGGCTATCATGTTGAAGGTCATCGTCTCCGCCTTGTAGTTCATGGCAAAGAAGGTCCATTCGTCCATCGGAACGGCTTTCTCGGAAGTGTATTTTGCGCCGGCGATATTGACTACCACATAGCCGTTCGGGTCTATCGAGAGCCCAAAGTTGCCGTCCCCTTTCCCTTGGTGCAGGATAGTGCCGCTTTCGTGGGCTTTGAGCCAGAACTCCATGGCGAAGTTGCCGCTGAGGAAGAGCGGGTTCTCCGTCCTCACTTCCTCGCCGTAGGGCAGGAGCTGCATGGACACCTCGTGGTCAATCGGCTTGCCGTTCAGCTGAGCGGTAATCACGATATTGGAGCTGCCTACATAGCCGGGGATGATGTCCTCGTTGAACTCTACCGAGAGCTGCTCGCCTATTCCTAATATACCGTTAGCGGGCGCGGGCGTGTAGAGCGGACGCGGACGTTTCATATCTTTGATGACGGTCACCACGTCGCTGTAGGCGCGTATCGGGTCGTTGCCGTAAGGCGTGGTGGTGTACGCGCGGAACTCATACTTGCCCTCGGGGTAATAGATGTCCTCCAGCATGTCGAGCGTCATGCGCAGGTCGCCCTCCGTGGGCAGGAGCGTGCGGTTGGAGCCCGCCGTGTCCGCTGCACTCGTCGCCCAAGCGTAGAGGTCGGTCCATTGGGTATTGCCCGCGAAGCGGTACTGCACGCCTATCTCCTTCAGATTGCGGAAATGGCGGTTGAAGCCCGACAGACGGAGCTGCA
>CAJOCN010000068.1 GCA_905233255.1 Paludibacteraceae bacterium | reverse complement strand
TTCAAAATTGCTGCCTTGCTGCTTTTCGCCATCGTGCGTGCGTAGCGCACGTGGCTGCTCTTTTTCTTTTTCGTTCATATTATTATTTATAATAGGGGGGTTATTAGGGGGGAGCACAATTTGTGCATCGTTTGTCACATTTTGTGTCGGTTCTGTCACAATTTGTGCATCGTCTGTCACAATTTGTGTCACGGCGAATAACTTTTCTTCGCGTCTCTCTATAAGCCCCAAGTTTAACAATTTCTGCACGGCTCTACGTGCGGTTTCATGAGACATGACGAAAGGCATAGCGGCGGCGAGTTCGCGATAATTGCCGTACCATCCTCTGCCCGCACGGGAGCATTTGAGGATAGCGGCGAAGATGCATGCCTCGTTGGCATTGAGGTTGTAACCGCGTGTAGCCTTATCGTCGAGAAGGAGCTTCATTAAAATGAAAGATGAAAAATGAAAAATGAAAGAGACAGTACTCACAGAGGTTACTCGATCACTTTCACCGTGAGCTTGATCTCGTCGGGCTCTTTGTCAGGGTAGAGTTCCATAAAGGTCTTCACATAGCCGTTCATCACAGCGGTACGCGCCTTGACGATGTTCTGCTCTTTCAGTTTCTCTTTCGCGTTCTCGCGCCATTTGACCGCCTGTTCTTGCGGGTATCGGCGGAAGTCGGCGAAGTCGAAAACCTCGGTGCGTTGGAGTTGGAACTTCTGCCCGTCCACCTCAAACTCGCCTTTCTCGAGGCCTTTTGCTGCCAGTATGGCTACCGCCTCGTTGGTCGCCTCGGTTGAGATTTCGTCAATACGTGCTTTAATAGCTTTTTCTTGGTTGCGCAACTCGCGCAGTTCTTTTAAATAATTTGCTTCCATAATTCTTGGTGTTTAATAATCTTTATCATTTAAATTGTCACTCATCGGGTTACAGAGCCTTAATGTGACTTCACCGCAGAGAGCTCCGTTTGAAGCCCAACCGAGTCTTGCACTAATGAACAAAGTTTTTTCTTGGGGTCTGAGTTCGTCAAAGAGCTCATAGATTGTCTTTCTCATAAGTCGCACGGAGGTTATTCAGTTCCTTTTCAAAAGAGGCATCATCGGTCAACCTCGGGTCTTCGAGCTGCTTGAGATAGGAGGTCTCTACACAATACATATCCGGCAGGATTTGCTCAAGAGCCCGGCGCCGTTTGTCGGCGATTTTATGCTGCTTGTAGGTTAACCAGCCCATAAGATTGTCCATACGAATGTCGTTGGGGTTCTCGATGACGTGATGAACGATACCCTTGTAGGGTTTTCCTTTTGAATCGAAGTAGATTGGGCAAGGTTCGTCGGCAAAAGTCTCGAACATGATACGGTGCGCATATTGGGCGTTAAAATTGCGCATTTTGGGGTGTGTTAACCCTCTTTTGCCGTTGTTGGCTTTACTGCCTTTTTTTCGCATACAGGGACTAAACAACAGGGTCTGTTTAACGCCGTATGCGCTCATGAAATAGCCTTCGTCTCCGTTTGCCCAGAGGACTTTGCCGCCTGTTGATTCGAGGGGCGCTTTTTTGCAGCCTTTGGATAGAAAATAAAGGCGCGAAAGATGTGTTTGCCGCACTGACTTTTGTGGCGGCACAATAGTTTGTTTCATAATACATCGGATCTTTATGTGCGGCGACGTTGCCACAACCGAAATCCGGTGCAAAGGTCACAAAAAAAAATGACTTCCGATGTCTCGGAAGCCACTAATCAAATGAGAATCAAATGAAAATCAAATGGTTTGATTTTTTAGTCAAATAGAAATCAAATGGTTTGATTCAAAATCAAATAAGTAATTTAGTAAGCCGCAGCAAAATTGGGGTAGTCGTACTCCCTCATTTCAACATAATGCGCACGTATATTATCGAATATCTGGCGTTTGGAATGCCCCATAAAATCGAGTGTTCCCTGTGCCTTGTATCGTTTAAGAAAACCCGCTAATTCGGGGGCTGTACCTTTTGTAGCATTGGCAAACATTTTCTCGAACTCATCTAAGGAATAAATTCCCTGTTCTTCGAGTTTCTCTCGGCAGATATAGATACAATATTCCTTTTCTGAGGGTTCTACCTCTTGAACGGGAGTGATGTCCTCGGAAAAGAATGATCGAACGATGTCAGAAACATTAGTTGATGCACCACTGATGGTGAATTCTTTGTGGTGGTCATTATAATTGATAGTGCCACCGAAATTATTTATATTCATACTCATATTCATAAAAAATGTATGAGCAAGAGGGGTGGTAAACAATGTCAGCGAAACACGTGGAGACGCCCCTCTTACCCACACAAGGTAATAGGGACATATCTCTTTTCTCCACATTAGTTTCGCTGACTTGTTTACAAAGGAATATGTCTGTTGATAAACTATTTTCTCCATTTAACGTCCGGAGTCCAAGACGAAATCGGGCACAAAGGTACTGCTTTTTTTTGAGCTATGCAATAGTTTGTGCGTTTTTATTCAATTTTTAGTGTTTGGCTGTTGTCGTTATAGTTGATTGTATCGACGTGGTCGATGTGGTAGTGAATGTCGGCTGATGTATTAGCGAAGCTGTTTTTGAGTGTTTTATATATCTCGGTGACGAAGATTCCCATTACCTGTTTCTTAATCTCGGCATGATTGAGGAGCATGGTGAAGAAATCTTGGTTTTGCTCCAGACCAGCAACGAGCGCCTCATCTATATCCTCAAAATAGGAGAACCGGAATTCGTCCTCGGAGTTCACTGCCGCTGATTGTTGTAGTTTCTCAGATTTAAGCAGAATCTCCTTTATTTGGAGCATAGCTTTGGCTGCTACATCTTTATCGAAGTTATTACCAGTACGCGAGTTTAGTTCCTCAATGATCTCAGACAGTTTCTTTTCCTCATCTTCCGATAGTTGTGTCTCTGCCTCCGGCAGTTTCACATACGGATCAGCTATGATTTCCGGTTTGGAGTATTCGCCTTGCAGTTTGTTCACAAAGTTATTTGCTACAATTTGGTTTTTGAGCGAGAAACCGTCTCCGGGCTGATCTTTCTTGAACCATGATTGCAAATTAGAGCAGAATTTATATTTCTTATGGAGTTCCAGATCTTCGAATTGGCTTGCCTGAATGACGAACTCATAGACGCGCACGAACCGTTTTAGAATAGCGACAAACTCTTTGAAGTTCGCTTCATCTAAAGCATTGGCTTTTCGTTCCGCTCTACTGAGATAACCCAACATCTGCTGTTTCTCTTTCTCGGAAGGTTTAGCTTTGGCCAGTAGTTGCACGAAGATCTCAATATCGTAGGTATCGAGCACATCAAATGCATCCAATTTGTTCTCAACTTTGTAGATGTCACTCGGTGTAAGGGCATTATCCAAGATCGTAGCCGTATAATACGGAGCAAAGGATTTCTTTACTTCCTCGTAGGTATTGCAGAAATCAAGGACAAATGTTTTCTTCTTGTACGGCGGACAGATGCGGTTTAGCCGCGAGAGAGTTTGCACGGCAGCTATCTTCTGGAATTTCTTGAGCACGTACATCGCGCAGAGACGCGGTTGATCAAATCCGGTTTGGTATTTGTTCGCTACTAACAAAATACGACTATCATCCTTATCAAAGACATCGGGGAGTTGCTTTTCCGGGACTTTATTCATTCCTACCTCGGAGAATTCCACATCGGGGTACTCATCCAATTTCAGTTTGCCG
>CAJOCN010000067.1 GCA_905233255.1 Paludibacteraceae bacterium | reverse complement strand
CCCGCTTGTGTACCAGCACCGGGGCATTGTGTCCGCCGTTGCAGTAATCGAGCACGCCGGTCTCCATATCCAGCACGCCCACAAAGAGGGTGGCGAACATGTCCTGTTCGTTCTGCTCGGTGAGCGGGTCGTTCATCCGCCGCATGATTTGTTCTGCCTGTTCCTCATGCGCTGTGACGCTGCGGAAGAGGGAGCGTATCATCGCCATTACCAGCGACGCCGGCACTCCCTTGCCGCTCACGTCGCCCACGCAGAAGAAGAGTTTGTCGTGGCGTACATAGAAATCATACAGGTCGCCGCCCACCTCTTTGGCGGGATGCACCACTCCGTATATATTCAGGTCAGGACGGTCCACGAAGGGCGGGAACACCTTGGGCAGCATGGCGCTCTGGATGGTCTGCGCGATCTCCAGTTCGCCTTCCATTCGTTCTTTCTGGTTGTTGATTTCAATCATCTTGTAGGCGTCCTTGGTGCTGCGGTACATGATGAATACTAACAGAGCAAGGCTGAGCAGCATCAGGATGTTCACAATCAGTCCGATGCGCTTGAGGTCGGCATACAGGATATCCTCCGGGATGATGATGGACAGTTTCCAGCCCGTAGCGTCGATCTCCTCGTCAAAGATGAGATACTTGCGTCCGGGTATGGTGTCCGGCGTGACAATATCCTTGCCGGAAGCCGTGTAGATGGAGTAATAACTGTCCGGATAGACCTGTAGGTAATCGAAGATGAACTTCAGTTTGCTAAGCGAAATGTCGATACAAACGACTCCCACGACACGGTTATCGGCATCGCGGACGGGATAGGAACAGGTGACGACGATGGCATGCGCACCCTCGTTGTCCGCGTACGGGTTCGACCAATAGGCATGGCCTTTCGTCAGACCGTTGTTGAACCACTCCGATTGCGTGTAGTCGTGGTCGGCTCCGCCTATCTGACGGATGGCAAAACCCTTCTCGGTCCGTTCGTTGCGGGTGCCATAGACCTCGTACCAGTGGCCCTTTTGCGGGTAATAATCCGGCACGAAAGCTATTCCGGCTCCCTCCACGTTCTCCAGCGTCTCAAACAAGGTGTTCACGCATCCCGGCATGAGGTCGGGGTCATGCAGGCAGAACTCCGCCATCTTGGCAAGCATCTTGGCAGCGGCTTCCAGCTCCACGGCGGCGGTGTTGATTTCCTGTTCCGCCGACCGCAACTCGGTTTGCGCGCGATAGACGGCGTCCGCTTTGATGGTGGCACGCGTGTAGAAATACTGTACGCAGGCAATCGACTCCATCGCCAGTATGGCGACGAGCATCAGCCACAGCCCTGCATGGGACCGTAGGGATTGCTTGTTAAACTTTTCTTTCAGGTTCATATTTTCTTGTTTTATACCATACCCGGCTGCAAAGGTACAACTTTTTTGCGAGATATGCAAGAAAATTCACAAAGTGAGATATATTTAATTGAAGAATTTTACGTAAAAAATACACTCAGAATGAATTTTTTTACGGTTTTCCTTGTTCGTTCCAAAAAAATATAGTATCTTTGCAGCGGGTTTGTTGTAGATTAACTCCGACTGTGTCGCGTGCTGTCTTTTTTACGTTTTGTAAATCAATACTAAAATAATGATATTATTATGAGAAAGATTCAGATTCTTTTGGCGGCTTTGGCTGCCGTGGTAATGAGTAGCTGTATGTTCAAAACGGAGGCTACGGTAGATGTCACCGTGCTCAAGAATGGTCAGCCGCAGGAAGGTGTTCTGGTGTACAAGGCTGTGGCTCACGGCGATGTGATACCTTCGTATTACAAACAAAACTACAAAGACGCTCCCGTCAAGACCAACGCAGCCGGCGTGGCTCATTTCGAGCTCAAATCGCCGGATGATTTTGCTCCGAGCAGTGTGGGCGCTGACGAAACGATCACAGTTTACTTTGCTGTTTTTGATGACAACGATGATTGCTTAGCTTTTGAACCTCTCAAGGTAAAGACAGGTGAGAAAAACAAGCCGTTGACTTTGAATCTCAAAAATCCGAATGAATAATCGATTTATTAACTCTATAAAACAACAATCATTATGAAAAAGTTTTTAGTAGCAATGATGGCGCTCTGCGCTGTAATGACGGGATTTACATCCTGTGAGAAGAAAGCGGATCCGGCATCACAGCCCATCGCCGGTCACACTTACCGTTGCTCCGTTACCGAAGAAGGTGTGACAGGTTATATCCAATTCACGTTCCATACTAATTTCAAATGTACCTTTGAAAGTCTGGTTCCACCCGCAACGGAGACCAAAAAACAAGATCTTTTAGTGTGGGAAATGGCAGGCAAAGTAATCAGTATCAAGGCTGCAAACGGTACGAATATGGCCGGAGTAGAGATCTATCACGGTATCTATAATGCAGAGAAGAATTCGATAGATATCACTATCATCGAAAAGCCGGAACAAGAGGCTATGACTTTTGTATTGTATAAGTAAACAACCAATAATACAACTATTATGAAAAAGATTTTTATGAGCCTTGCGGCAGTATCCGTTATGGCATTAGCAGCAGGTTTTACCTCCTGCGATCCGAACAAAGAGCAGTGCTGGAAGATCACGCTTACGAGTCCGGATGGAGGTCAAGTGGTAGAGTATTATTACTACGGTAACGGAGTGGATTCCGATGCGCAGTTAGAGCTATTGGCGTCTTCTATGCCCGGCTTTAAGGCGACGAAGACGCAGACCTTCCTGAGCAAGGACAACTGCAAAAAATAATAATAGATAAGATTCATTCAACAACCAATAATTATCACAACAATGAAAAAGATTCTTTTTGCACTGATGGCCTGCGTGGCTATGTTTGGTTTTACGGCCTGCAACGAGACTGTAGAGAGCCAGATTTTCGACCTTGGATATGATGCATCCGCACTGGAGTCAGGTGACGCAATGCTCTATCAGCTCACCTATGAACCTTTGTTTATCAATGAGCTTAGCAAGGTAGCAAAGCCGGTTACAGAAGGTGGAAAAACATTTATGATCAATTCCACGGAGACTAAGGCGAAAGCAGAGATGAAAGCGGCTTTTGAGGCTGCTTCGATTTCTGCTCAAACTCTCAATGACAAAGCTGCCATCAAACTCACCGGCCTGAAGGTAACGCTCAAACATTCCAACAGCAAGAATCCTCAGAACCCGTCTGAATTCTGTGAATACACTTTCAAATAAGAATCAGACGATAGGTAAGTCTTAGATGGCTTATCAACATAAAAAAGCGCCACATGAGGTGAACCCCAAAAGTTGCACACAAAACTTTTGGGGTTTATTTTATGAAACATTCCATTGAGGAACGGCTATTAGCAGTCCAAAAATGCTTAAATGGTCTCTCGGTCATCTCTCGGTGAACGGGAGTACGGATGTCGGAACGTACCTCACTCGACAATCAGTTTGATGCGGAAGCCGCGGGTGGTGGGTTCTTCGATGAGTTCCTTCACCTGCGGACGGAGGGAAGCACGGGCGGCGTCGGTCAGAGGCGAGGCGCTGAGGTGCTCCACCATGAAATCCAATGCCGTCACGCCGGAGAGTTCGGTGTGCGTCAGGCGCAGCGTGAGCGGACGGAAAGACGGCATGTGGGTGAAGAGCATCTCCTTGATAAGCGAATAAGCGCGGTCGGCTTTCTCGGTGATGTTGTACTTGAGGCAGAACCGGTTGAGCCCGGTGTGGATCTGCAGGTAATCGAAGTCGTCCGAGTCAATCTCATAGACAAGTTTCTGGATGCGGTTGACAAACGCCTTGGTAGCCGAATGCACGGGGTGTTCGAATATCTGTTCGGGCGTGCCGTCCTCGTAGATGATACCTTCGTTCATGAAGAAGATACGTGTGCTCACGTCGCGTGCGAAACGCATC
>CAJOCN010000066.1 GCA_905233255.1 Paludibacteraceae bacterium | reverse complement strand
GATCATGTCTTTGAACTGTACGCCGATACCCGAGCCGGCAACCATACCGATACTCATGTTGTACGCTTTGCTCGACTTCGCAGTTTTCTTACTGTTGTCCGCAGCCGAGACGCTGCCTGCGGCTACCATAGCAGCCATCAAAATAATAAAGATCTTTTTCATAAACGTAATAGTTTTTTAGTGTGTTGTTTGTGCTATTTGGCAGTGAGCGTGAACCTTGCCTCCGAGGTTGTTCCCATTTCTCTTTCGTCAGTCACTTCTCCGTCTTTCCATTTCTTGTAAGAGCCGCTCTGCAGGGTGCCGGAGGCACCGGATTGCGTTCCGGTAATCCCACCGAAGGTGACATCATACCGAATCTCCGTTTGGGAGGTCTCCGATTGGGCTTCGTAATGGTAGGAGAAGGAGCCGGAAGCGACGGTTAAATGATCGTTGCCGTTGTACTGCGACTTGCGCACAAAATCAAAAGAAACCGTGTAGGTCTCGGTGGCGTTGTCAATGCTATTTTTCGTGTACGTGCCTTCCACATGCACGGAGTCTCTGCTGTACGGCGTAACGGTAACAGCTCCCTTATAGCCATAAGTGTGTGTTTTCCCCTGATCGTCCCGGAAGGAAGTGCTCAAACTGAGTTCTACATTGGACAGATCCACTCCCTGGTACATACCGATAGACCGCGTGTGATCCATTTTTCCCTGTGAGGAGGCTCTGATCCAAGGATGCGTGGGGTCTTGTGCGCTCGTCTCCCGGTCGAAGACCGTTGAATTGGGTGCAGCTTCAAAGATCGCGGTATATTCGCCGTTCTGTGCGTCAGTGGCTTTTATACCGGTATTCTTGCTATTCGTGTTGATGCCACAGCTGGTGGTATTATTCATGATCAAACCACTTTGCAGGACATTCGTATGAATGGTGATCTGCTGCCGGAGATTGTCTTTGGCGCCGAAGACAAGCGAGTCTTTGTCCAGTTCGAAATATACACCCGGGGAAAAATATCTCTCCGTAACAGCCCTGCCTGTCCTCTGGCTGCCGAAGAGCACCACCGGGAAGAAATGGCGGGTTTTGCCGTCCGCACGGATATTATCGAAGGAATAGACGATGTCGCTGTCTCTGTCATTAATCCCGATATAATAAACAGGTTTGTGCATGATTACCTCATTGGTTGATACATTCCGTTCCGCCAGCTGGTAATGCGACCCGCCGATGACTTTCTGCTTGCGCGGAAACAGACGTACATCCAGTTTGAAGGTGGTAGAGTCATAGTCCACCGTCAGTGAATCAAAAGTGGGTACAAAAAAGACGGTGTCATTGAGGAAGGATACATTGGTGTCGAAGAATTTCTTCTCCACCGGGTTTTTCCCGAATGCCGACGCTTTGGCTTTCGCCTCCAAGTCAACGGACAGCAGTGATAAATTGATGTTGGATCTTTGGAGCGAAGTATAAACAGCACTGACCGCAGTGGGTTGATCCGCCTCTTTTGCCAGATTACCGGGATTAAAGGTGAACATACTGGACAGTTTGGGTCCCGTATAGAGGTGCAGTCCCAGATCGGCGTTCACCAGTTTCTTGAACCAACTGGCGGTAGCTATGTTCATTTGGAATTTGATACCCGTCTGCACCATAGCCTTGATGTTTGCAGCGGCGGAGAAATCGAGCATGTCATCGTCTATCTTTGAAGACTCGTCCGGCACGAAATGCACGCCGAAAGCGACGGGGAAGATGATGTTGGCGGAATTGAGAATAAAATCCGTTCCTATACCCAACTTTACAGCCGGCAGGTTCAGCCGTGCTTCCGCGGTACCGTCCACGCGGAAGAAGAACATCGGAGTCGGATTCGTCTCAAAGATCGGGCAGGCAGCAGGGAACATGACATGCGGCAGCGCAGCCCAGTCGTCCGATGTAGCCTCATAGCTGGCGTTGAGTTGCAGCCCAACGGAGGGCTTGATTTTGAAACGCATCTCGTTCGTTATTTTGGCGTAGAACTTAAACAAGGAGATGTCATATGCCACCCGCAGCTTGTCTTTCAGTTCGATTTCGGCATTGAGGTCTATCTTGCCTATGTTGGACGGTTGCCATTCACGGGTGAGATTAAATTGGAAAGTGAACAAATCCATATCGCCTTCACCGCCGACGGCAAGCGCTTTGCGCGGTATACCGTTTTCGTCGCACCCGGCAATCCGGCGGTGTACCTGATTGTTTTTGTCTATCGTCACTTGCTCTACGGTGATGTATTGCTCAAAGACATCGCTGAGTTGATCAACAGGATGTCCGGTTGCTTCCGTAATGATACTGCCGTTATATTCCCATGATTTCAGGCCGTCCACGACGCATGCGAAGCTGCCGGGTCCCAAGTTTCCGGGCGTATTGATATACAGCGTCTCCGCACGCGGGTCGGAAGGCAGACCAATCAGCACATCGCCGACCTGAATGGGCAGATTGGACGGCAGGTCCTTGAATGTACATCCGTTGATTTTCACCGTATTCAGATAAGGTTCGTATCCGTCCCGGACCAGGAAATGCGCCTTGGGATTGAACCGGATCTCCGGTTGCTGGAAACCGATGGAGTCGATGGCGCCTAACGGAATGCGGTAAATGGTGTCGGCAAGAACGACTTCGTAAGTGACATACTGCTCCTGTTCGGAGGAGTCCAACGCCAGTTTGGAATAACGCATCTCCTGCACTTCGTCGTAGAAGAAACCGTTGAAATCGCCGTCGTTGCGGTAGATATAGAATGCATCCTGCGCATAAGTACCAAGGGACAAAGTACCAAGGACCAAACACATTATGAGACGCATGACCTTTGTACCTGGTACTGGGTCACTTTGTGTCTTTGCTCTCATTGTTTCACGAATTTAAAGGAGGCGGAGCCTGCGTTTACAATATACGTTCCGGCTGGTTGTGCGGTGAGCACCAGCAGCGTCGGCTGTCCGCCGACGGCTTTTTGGGATGCCACTAACTTGCCATCCATGCTATAGACCGTGACAGACATGCCATCCGGCAGTCCTTCGAGCTGCAGCATCTCGTTGTTTTGCCTTACGATCACATCTCCCGGCGCGATAGTGGGGAGGTCAATGCCTTCGGGCAGACCTTCGTGGGTGTATTTCGCCATTTGGGAAAGAGGGTAGGAGAACACACCGTTGTTGGCGGTAATAACGAGACTGCCGTTCGCAAAGGTAGTCACCGGCTCGTCTGTCAGTTCAAAATACACTTTTGTGCCGTCCATCTTCCAGACAATAAGCCTCTGCACAGGCTGCCCCGCACCCTGTGCTCTCATCGGTAGCGCCATAAGCGCCAAGCCGAGAAAGAGAAGAAAAGTCTTTTGCATAAATTTAATACTTTTGTGTGTTACTAATCAAATAAATGTGCAAAATTACTGCTTTTTTTTGAAAAAGCATTCTCAAATCGTACAAATCTACTCTCAAATCGTACAAATTTTTATTTTGCAAGCTCAAAATGTGTAAATTTTGACACTTTTGTGTAAAAATTGCCATTCCGCCTCATTTCAGCAGACATTTTTGCCTACACCAAAAGAGCGACCGCAGTCGCTCAATTCTACTCCTTGTTCAATACCGCCCGGACAAAGTTGCCGAACTGCGCAATGATCCGTTTGCCCGTCACAGGATCTCCATGACCGTTCGCCTGCCTGAGCCACCGCTCCTGCAGTTCCGCATAACGAGGATGATCCGGATTGTGCTCTATGCGCGACGCTTCCTGACAAACCGCCTGCCATTTGCTGTTCTGCTCTGCTTCCGCGACAGTGCGCGGAGAGCGTTTGTAATCCCGCTTGTCTCGCGCAAAAGCCTCTTTCGGACCGTATTTAATAACTTTTCCGTTCGGTAAACGGAATTTCTTCTGTCGCATCGTTATGCGATCACTCTTACTCAATTTGCCGGTTAAATCATCAATACCGGCTGCTGTGGTAAATGTTGCCATTTTTCTTTTCCTTTCTTTATGTTAAATTGTTGATAATTGTATTTGTTACCATTTGGGGATCTTTTGGAATAATTTAGCATCTATGATGCTATCTACCGTTAGTTGTTCGTTCGTTCTTCCTTGGTTGTTCCTTCGTTCTTCCTTGGTTGTTCCTTAGTCGTTACCCCTCCTGTCCCATACCCGCACACTTTCTTAGTACGTCCACTTGACGACGAGTCAGCGTCGTCGAAAATTTTTGTCATGTCGCTGTGTCGCTCTTGTCGCTCTTTGTTATTTTGTTGATTTTATTATTTTTACGACATATTTTAGCCTGCATAAACAGCGACACAGCGACACAGCGTCATCCTACTTTTTTGTATTGACCATAGTTTGTCTTCTGTACCAATCCGTTTTCGATCCAACTTAGGTTCCATCGTTCAATAGTTCTTTGCGATATTCCTTGACGTTTCGCCTCTTCTGCTAATGCTTTGTGGTCATATTCAGGTCTTAACAGTTCAAAAAGCACCTTCCGCTGATCTATCGGCTTGATTTCAGGCACTACCTCCTGCGCATCTCCGTCTATCATCCGGTACGCACTCGCCATATGCAGCAGCATCTTATTCCCTATCATCTCTGCCGTCTCATAATCCTCATCC
>CAJOCN010000065.1 GCA_905233255.1 Paludibacteraceae bacterium | reverse complement strand
AAGAAGGGCGAGGATGTGGTTAATAAGAACTACGCAGCTGTGGACCGCGGCGGTGAGTACCAGAAGCTGGATGTTGATCCCGCATGGTCGAGCCTGCCTGCTGATCCCGCTAAGGACTACGGCGACGAGCCGGAGTTCATCACCAAGGTCGTTCGTCCTATCAACGGTCAGGACGGTGACTTGCTGCCCGTAAGCTCGTTCAAGGGCATCGAGGACGGCGCATGGCCGAGCGGTACAGCCAAGTTCGAGAAACGCGGTGTATCGGCGTTCGTACCGGTTTGGACCGCAGACAACTGTATCGAGTGTAACAAGTGTGCGTATGTTTGTCCTCACGCTTGTATCCGTCCGTTCGTTCTCGACGAGGAGGAGCTCAAGGGCCTCAACGGTGCTGCTACACGCGAGATGAAGGCTCCGGCTGCCATGAAGGGTATGCACTTCCGTATGCAGGTAGGCGTTATGGACTGCCTCGGTTGCGGTAACTGCGTTGATGTATGTCCGGGTAACCCGAAGACAGGCAAGGCGCTCCAGATGGTACCGCTCGAGGGACAACTCGGCGAGGCTGCCAACTGGGATTACTGCGCTAAGAACGTCAAGTCCAAACAAGATCTCGTGGAGCTCAACAACGTCAAGAACAGCCAGTTCGCTACGCCGCTCTTTGAGTTCTCCGGTGCTTGCTCCGGTTGCGGTGAGACTCCGTATCTGAAGCTCATCAGCCAGCTCTTCGGCGACCGCGAGATCGTAGCTAACGCTACCGGTTGTACCTCTATCTACTCCGGTTCCGTTCCTTCTACGCCTTATACCACCAACGCCAAGGGCCATGGTCCGGCTTGGTCCAACTCCCTCTTCGAGGACTTCTGCGAGTACGGCCTCGGTATGCAGATTGCGCACCGTAAGATCCGTGAGCGCCTCGCTGCCCTCATGCAGAAGGGTCTGGAGTGCGGCGACTGCTCGGCTGAACTCAAAGAGATGTTCCAGAAGTGGCTCGACAACCGCAATGACGCTAAGATCACCAACGACCTCTATGAGCCGATGGTGGCTGCTATGGAGAAATGCGGTTGCGACACCTGCAAGGAGATTCTCAAACACAAAGACCACATCGTTAAACGCAGCCAGTGGATCGTCGGCGGTGACGGTGCTTCCTACGATATCGGTTACGGCGGACTCGACCACGTCATCGCTTCCGGCGAAGATGTCAACATCCTCGTACTCGATACCGAGGTATATTCCAACACCGGTGGTCAGGCATCCAAAGCAACGCCGCTCGGCGCTATCGCCAAGTTCGCAGCTATGGGTAAGCGTGTACGTAAGAAAGACCTCGGTATGATTGCTACCACCTACGGCTATGTCTATGTAGCACAGATCGCTATGGGTGCTGACCAGGCGCAGACCCTCAAGGCTATCCGTGAGGCGGAGGCTTATCCCGGACCGTCGCTCATCATCGCTTACGCTCCGTGTATCAACCACGGTCTGAAAGCCGGTATGGGCAAGAGCCAAGCCGAAGAGGCGAAAGCCGTAGAGTGCGGTTATTGGCACCTCTGGCGCTATAATCCGGAACTCGAGGCAGAAGGCAAGAACCCGTTCTCGCTCGACTCCAAAGAGCCGCAGTGGGATAAGTTCCAGGATTACCTGAAGGGTGAGGTTCGTTTCGCTTCTGTAGCAAAACAGTTCCCGAAAGAGGCAGACGAGCTCTTCGCTGCCGCTCAGGAGAACGCACAGTGGCGATACAAATCCTACCTCCGCATGCTGGGTACAGCGTGGTAATTAAGTTACCAACAATATAAGAAAGAACGCGTGTACATGTGTACGCGCGTTCTTTTGTGTTTTGCTTTGTATGTATCCAAGTGTTAAGATTCGGACATTAAATCGTAGCAGTCAATCAACCACTCTCAAGCCACTCTCGGGACACTTTGAAATGTCGTTTTATTTACTAATTCACGCAAAAATATGTGTTCATAAAAAACGCGGCACAATTTGTGTCGCGTTGCAGTTTACAAGTAGTCCCGATGTTGAATAGAATAAACTATTTGACCTCTTGACCTTGCAGCGTATAGGTCTTATCACCACGTAGGATGTAAATCTGTCCGTCTTTTATAATTTTTTCAGATGGGGATTTCTGTGCTTCAGGTATATTATTCGATTGTGACTCTGATGTATATACCGAGCGAATTATGATTCCGTTCGATATGTTATTATTTATTGTTTCCCAGCCAGCAAATATATATCCTTCGTGTGATTGGTATGCAGGTATATTCAGCGTTATACTTTCATTTGAAATCATGGTATTATCAACGCCATCCATATAAGTGACAGTACAATTTCCTGATGTTTTTACAGCATATTGAGCAATAACATATTTTTTCTCTGTGATATTAGAAAAACTTGTTCCCCAACCTACAAAATCGTATCCGGTGCGTGTCGGTCTATTCGGTTCAATGGCTGTCCCTCCATAAGTGACGGTCTGCTCACTCAATATTTTACCATCGTAATCCATAAATATTACAGGGAAAGAAGGAGTTGAAAGTGCAGTCGCACGAATAGCATAGATATTGATTCCTTGATCTGCTGAATATATGAAGATTTTTGTTGCGCCACCTCTGTAGTTAATGGTTTGCTTTTTAAAAGTTCCGCCATATGCTGTTACCTGGTTGAGGTGGTTTCCAAAAGTACCATAATCTACATATAAAGTTCGGTTAACACCATCAGAAGATGATAGTAGATAAATATCTATGTCGCAGAAACCTGCCACATCAAAAGTTAGCGTCCTTGCATCACTTGTTCCTTCACCGATTAATTTCAGACGATGCGTAAAAACATATCCATCCATTTCTTTTTCATAACCTGCATCATGTTGGCTTACTTCCATTGATTTTTCCTGGGTAGCAAGCAACGTAAGTCCATTCAATGAGCGGTTGGAAGAAATGATACCCAATGAACTGAATGGAGACTTACTAAAATTCCAAAAACGAGCATTTTCCGGTTCTACCGGTTCTCCGGCACTTCTAACTTGGACTCCGTAGAGATTTACTCCACTTGAAGGGGAATAGAGATATATTGTCGTGCTGCTACCTGTATAATGATACGTAGATTTTGTGGCTACATCTGACCACGCGTCAATGGTTGTAAGAGTATGTCCAAAAGTGTTTTTATCGACATTTAAAATACGGTCTTCAGAACCGGAGGCAGACATTAAGTATACATCAATATAACATTCTCCCTCTACATGGAATGACACCATACGTGCCTCTCCATTTCCAGACCCACCAAATTTTAGGCGTGAAGTATAGGTTACACCATCTATTTCTTGTGGGACATTGTTATCAAAAACTACCGTTTTGGTAGCTGTGGCATGGATGGTTAATCCATTAATAGTTGTTGTTGAGGAAACTGTTCCTAAATTGCGGAATTCTGAATTGCTGAAATTCCAAAAATAGTTACTTACCATCTCTGCTTGGTTAATAGCGGAGATGTTCAGAATGTTTGTTGTCAATACAAACAAACATGCGAATAGATTTTTTTTCATAACATTTAAAATTTTGGTTAATAATGTTTTTATGTGTTATATATACACGAAAAACGTGAGGCTTGTTAGCTTCAATTTGGAATCTTGAGGAATTCTGGACTACCTATACCAACCAAATATCTACTGAACAAGGCTCACGCTTACGCATGAGCACTCAAAAGCCTTGTTCTTGGTTGGTAATCTGAAAGTGTCCAGTTTTCAAGATTCCAAGTTCTTAGCTGAATGCTTTATTTTTATGTATTTAGCCTTTTAATCGTTTTTTATCATAGGCGGTTGTAGTTGTTTTCGTAATATGTTGTTGTATTAGTTCTCTATCAGTTCCAAACCTTCTTTACGATATGGAGGAAACTTGTTGTCATCAGAAATGAGAGGCATCTTCATAGTGATAGCCTGAGCAATGATAACATGGTCGGATGGATCGTTGTGATAGAGATTCATCTTTCCATACGTGTACATCACATCCGGTGTCAAGGGTAAAATCTGAAAACCGAATTCATTGGTTATTGCTTTTAGCATATCCTCCTTTGTGTGCCAATATTTGCGGAGTAACGATTTATTGTTGTAATGCACTATTAACTCGCGCAAAGATTCATTGCTGATATAAATGAGGTTATCGTAGTCACCAAGTATAGCAGCAACATCGCGATTGATTTGTTGTGGATCTATCGCGTAATAAATAAAGATATTTGTATCAATGAGATATCTCATAAAGTCTGATGCAACGCTGTCTCTGCATATCTTTTGGCTGCATAGAAAGCCGGTGACAACCGCTTGCCCTGGCTCGTCATCTCCTGCTCAATCGAGAGCAGATATTCAAGATTCTCTTGTCTTCTTTTTTTAGTCATAGTTATTTGTGTTATTTATTTATCTTTGCAACTTCACGCTGCAAAGTTACAGTTTTTTTTTGATATATGCAAGGTTTTGGGCTAAAATCGTTCGGGAAAGTTGATTTTTTGCGAAAACCTGTGCTAATCTTCGTTCATTTCAGGTCGATACTATCAACCGCTCAAAAATAATTAGTATGAAATACAAAGCAACGACCCACACCCAATTGGCGGATTGTGCGGGTGTGTCGCGTCGCACATTATATAAATGGTTACACCCGTACAAGTAATTTTTCGCCCAAAAACGGACAAAAACCACACTCCCAAATTCAATTTCCGCCATAAGACTTGCATAATCCGGAAAAAAGTTGTATCTTTGCACGCAGTTTGCGTGCAGAAAAAAACACGCAGCAGCCTAATTAGTACAAATTAACATAAAACAAAAATACTATGATGGATTTATTGATTCTTTTTGCGGTGGCGATGGCAGTTTCCGCAGTGGGGTGGAAATACTTCGTGTATTTCTTCAGTCTCGGTTACGGGTACGGCATTGCCGCTCTGGCGGTGGCGATGGGTGTGATGTACCAT
>CAJOCN010000064.1 GCA_905233255.1 Paludibacteraceae bacterium | reverse complement strand
GGAGCTCGCTCTCCACACCCGTTTCACCGAGGTACAGGCGATGGTTCGCACCCGCGCCAAGGACCTGATGAAGGTCACCGAGGATCAGGAGAACTTCGCCGCTCAGCTCAACACCTCCGGCGGCAAACGCACCATGAAGGCGTACCTGTGGAAAGTCTGCGGGCAAGAATATGATGCGGAGCATCAGGGCTAAAGGCTAAAGGTTATTGGCTAAAGGGCTCTCCTCCCCTTGAGCGGGTGAAGAGCTCTGCTCGATCGGACTGCCGGTGGCAGCCCGTAGAACAAATCGGGTGGGGTTATTCCACACCCGATTTTTTTTTATGCCTGTACGTATATTGGAGTCTGTACCGTGGTACTTCGGACATCTGCCTGCCCTACGGGCATTCCCCCGTAGCTACGTTCGCGTCTTGTAGTCCATACGTAAGGGGAAAGGCATTTTTTTGCAAAAGACGGACTTGCGTCCTTACGTATGAGTGCCCATAGTACCTATCCGTGAGCGAGCTCCCAATAGGCACTCTGCGCCCTCATACACGCGATAAAATCGCTTCTTTTGAAAAAAAAATGCCTTTCCCCTTGCGTATGTCCAATTTTTGTTGTACCTTTGTACGCAATTTGAAAAATATATCATTTATGAAAGTGAACTATTTGGAATCCCGGCATATCGGTCTGACGCCGGAGGACGAGAAAAAGATGTTAGAGGCAATCGGAGCCGAGTCGATGGAAGCGTTGGTTCGCGAGACGATGCCGGCGGATATACTGCTGCCGGAGGGAATCGAGTTAGACGAGCCTTATACGGAGCAAAGACAATTAGAGTCCGCCGAGTCGATGCTGAACAACAACATGCCCGCCCGGTCGTACATCGGCCGCGGATGGTACGGTACGATCACGCCCGCCGTCATCCGTCGTAACATCCTCGAGAACCCCGTTTGGTACACCTCTTACACGCCCTATCAGGCGGAGGTGAGTCAGGGACGACTCGAGGCGCTTTTTG
Source organism: Paludibacteraceae bacterium (assembly GCA_905233255.1). Taxonomy (GTDB): domain Bacteria; phylum Bacteroidota; class Bacteroidia; order Bacteroidales; family Paludibacteraceae; genus Colicola. The sequence goes on along the minus strand of CAJOCN010000064.1, from coordinate 4,574 downwards.
TCTTCCAGACGATGATCAGCGACCTGACGGGACTGCCGCTCGCTAACTGCTCGCTTCTCGATGAGGCGACTGCCGCCGCGGAGTCGGTCACGATGATGCGTAACCTCCGCAGCCGCGAGCAGGTGAAAGCCGGAGTGAGGAAAGTCTTTGTGGACGAGAAGATATGGCCGAACACCTTATCTGTACTGCGCACGCGTGCAGCGGGTCAGGACATCGAGATCGTCACCGGCAGTTATGCGGATTTCCGGCCTACGGCGGAGTTCTTCGGTGCACTCGTACAGTGGCCGAACGCCGATGGTGCCATCGAGGACTACGAGGGATTCATTGACGATTGCCACGAGGCGGGACTCAAAGTGACGGTCGTAGCCGACCTCATGGCGTTGGCGCTGCTCAAGCCGCTGAACGCGGATATCATGTGCGGCACGGCACAGCGGTTCGGTCTGCCCATGGGCTTCGGAGGCCCGACAGCCGGCTATATGGCTACCCGCGACGAGTACAAACGTGAGATGCCGGGCCGTATCATCGGTCTGAGCAAAGACAAATACGAGCACCCGGCTTACCGTCTGGCGCTGCAGACGCGCGAGCAGCATATCAAACGCGAACGCGCGACTTCGAATATCTGTACCGCCGAGGCGCTCTCCGCCATGATGGCGGGTATGTACGGCGTCTATCACGGCGCAGAGGGCATCCGTGAGATAGCCGAGGGTATTCACTCCAAGGCGGCTTATCTGAACGAGATGCTCCAGGCCTACGGCTACGAGCAGGAGAACGCCGAGTTCTTCGATACGCTCAAGATTAACCTGCAGTCGTCGGAAATCAGTATTCAGGCGCTCCGTGAGAAAGCCGAGGAGATGGGTATCAACCTCTATTACGATCCTGCCGGCTGGGTAGGGCTCTCTATCGACGAGACGGTCGATCTGGACGACATGAACGACCTGATCGAGCTCTTCGCCGAAGCTGCCGGTAACATCCCGCAGTACGAGGAGTCGGACGAGGCGTTCGAGGGGCTCTGGGCGATCGACGAGAGCCGCGTGCGCGAGGTCGATTACCTGCAGGCTGAGGTATTCAAACTCTACCATACCGAGACCGAACTGATGCGTTACCTCAAGCGGCTCGACCGCAAGGATATATCCCTCGCTACCTCGATGATCCCGCTGGGTTCGTGTACGATGAAACTGAACCCGGCAGCCGCGATGATCCCTGTCACCTTCGGTCCCGCGATGAGCGTGCATCCGCTCGCTCCGGAGGACCAGAAAGAGGGCTACGAAGCGATCATGGAGGAACTGAAGGGACAGCTCTGTGCGATCACGGGCTTTGACGCCTGCACGCTGCAACCGACCTCCGGCGCCGCCGGTGAATATACCGGTCTGGTGGTCATCCGCGAGTACCTCCGTCGTCAGGGACAGGAGAACCGCAAAGTGCTGCTCATCCCGGCTTCCGCCCATGGTACCAACCCTGCCTCCTGCGTACAGGCGGGATTCGTGCCCTGCGTCGTCCAATGCGACGAGAAGGGCAATACCGACCTCGCGGACTGGAGACAGAAATGCGAGGAGAACGCCGAGACCTTAGCCGGCTGTATGATCACCTATCCGTCCACCCACGGTATCTTCGAGCAAGATATCCGTGCAATGATCGAGGCGGTACACAGCCACGGCGGCTATGTCTATATGGACGGCGCGAACATGAACGCCCAGATAGGATGGACCAACCCTGCGTTCATCGGTGCCGATGTGTGCCACCTGAACCTGCATAAATCGTTCGCTTCGCCTCACGGCGGCGGCGGACCGGGCGCAGGAGCGGTATGCTGCACGGCGGCGATGGCGGAGTGCCTGCCCACGGAGGATCAGAACCGCGTGTCGTCCTCGCTCTACGGCAACGCCAACATGGCGCTCATCTCCTGGAGCTACATCGCGATGATGGGCGCGGAGGGTCTTCGTCACGCTACCGCGGCGGCTATCCTCTCGGCTAACTACATGGCTTCGCGTCTGAAGGATGCCTACGGCATCGTCTATACCGGTGCTACGGGCAGGGTAGGTCACGAACTGATCCTCGACTGCCGCCAGTTCCACGCTATCGGTATCACGGAGGCGGACATTGCCAAACGACTGATGGACTACGGCTACCACGCGCCGACACTCTCGTTCCCGGTTCACGGGACGCTGATGGTGGAGCCTACGGAGAGCGAGTCGCTCGTGGAGATCGACCGCTTCTGCGACGTCCTGCTGCAGATCCGTCAGGAGATAGCCGACATCGAATCCGGCAAGGCGGACAAGACCGACAACGTCCTGCTTAATGCGCCGCACCCGGAGTACGAAGTAGTTTCCGACGAGTGGTCGCATCCGTATTCGCGCCGTCAAGCCGCCTATCCAACCGAGTGGGTGGCGCAGACCAAGTTCTGGTGCCCGGTAGGACGTGTGGACAATGGTTTTGGTGATCGTAACCTGGTAGCGAGGTATCAATAATGGCACGAAGATTAGTACAACGCCCCAATATCCGCGAGCTCCTGAAGGAGTATAGGAAAGCCAGACCGTGGATCATGATCAAGGAGCTGTTCATGATAGCTCTCAGCACGATTCCGTACGCGCTGACGGTCAACCAACTCTTGGTGCCGCACGCTATCGTAGGCGGCGGCGTGACGGGTCTGTGCGAGATCATTTATTTCGCGACAAAGACATATGTGCCGATCTGGCTCAGTAGTGCGCTGATCAATATCCTGTTGTTGGTCATAGCCGCTGTAACAGTGGGCAAGAGTTATGCGCTGCGCACCGTCTGGGGCGTCATGTGGCTGACCATCTGGCTCAAGGTAATACCTATCGCACAGATACCGCTGCTGACGGATTCGTTCATGGCGGTAGTTGTCGGCGGCCTGTTCACGGGCTGTTTTTTAGGTATCTGTTTCCTCAACAACGGCTCCACCGGCGGCACGGACATCGTGGCGATGATCGTTAACAAGTACCACCATCTGCCGATGGGAAGGGTGTTACTTGTGGCGGACATGACCATTATCTCCTCGGCTTTCTTCCTGCCTACCATCCAAGCGGCGGGAACGCAGGGCGCGATAGAGAAGATACTCTTCGGTCTTACCTATACGTTCATGAGCTCGACGGCTGTGGACTGGGTCATGAACCGGATGCGGCAGTCGGTTCAGTTCATGATTTTTACCCAGAAACCCGACGAGATAGCCGAGGCAATCATCACGCAGGCACACCGCGGATGCACGTTCCTGGAGGCGGAAGGCGGTTATTACAAACAGCCGATGAAAGTCGTCACCACCATCGCGCGGTCTTATGAGTCCGCTACGATCTTCCGCCTTGTGCGCTCGATAGACCCCAATGCCTTTGTGTCTCAGAGCCAGGTGCGAGGCGTCTTCGGACAGGGCTTTGACCCGATGGCAAATGGGAAATAGTTTAGAGTTTAGAGTTTAGAGTTTAGAGGTTATGCTGCGCTTTCATCGTTATGTTAATCCGCACAACGCGCCGAGCCAGTCACGGGCAAGGACGGTGTTTGAGTACCTGGTGATCATCATAGGTATCTTCCCGATGGCGCTGATGGTGAACTGGGTGTTGCTGCCGCACGCGTTTGTGGGCGGCGGACTGACGGGTATATGCTCTGTGATCTATTATGTCACCGGAGGTATGTTCCCCTCGCTCTTCCCCGAGTACGGCGGCGCGATACCGGTGTGGCTGACGACCTTTGTGTTCAACGCTATTCTGCTTATCATTGCCGGACTGACAGTAGGGTGGAGGTTTACCATCCGGACGATGGTAGGCGTGGCGGCGATCACTTTCTGGTATCGCGTGATACCCATTCTGCCGGAGCCTATGATCGCAGACCCGTGGTTAGGTGCCATCATCGGCGGTTTTGTGTTTGGGCTCAGTCTGGGCTGCGTGCTGGCAGCTAACGGTTCATCAGGAGGTACGGATATCGTGGCGATGATCATCAACCACTATCATAATATCTCGCTCGGCAATATCATGCTTGCGTGCGATATAGTGATTATTGCTTCGGCATTCTTCCTGCCGCTGCCGGACTCAATGTTGCAGGATGCCGACAATCTTCAGATCCTCAAATCCTCAAATCTCCAAATCCTCAAAATCAAGCGTGTGCTCTACGGTGTTGCGATGACCATCTCCTATACTGTGGCGGTGGACTGGCTCATGGCGCGGCTGCACCGCTCCGTCCATTTCCTGATCTATTCGTCCAAGTACGACGAGATAGCTACTGCCATCAACACGACCGTCAATCGCGGTGTGACGGTACTGGACGGCACGGGCTGGTATTCCAAACAGCCGGTGAAGGTGATCTCGGTGCTTGTCCGCAAACCCGAGAGTTCGCTGGTCATGAGTTTGATTCACGAGATCGACCCCAATGCCTTAGTCTCCATCGCCGATGTGAGTGGCGTCTTCGGCTCCGGCTTCGACAAAATCAAAGGAAAATAAAAAGGGTATCCGTTATGGAACGCAAGGGTACTATAAAAACGACACCCGATAGTTTGACTTGCGTCAGGGACTACCAGGAATTCCGATGCAAAAGTACTACATTTTTTTGAATTGTGCAAATTTTTGACAAAAAAA
>CAJOCN010000063.1 GCA_905233255.1 Paludibacteraceae bacterium | reverse complement strand
ACTTGCTACGCTTTCGGCCATCCGGGATGGGATGAAAACCTTCAGAACACCATTAGTTTCGAACTTCCGCAAGGTAATGGTAGTCTCACAGTTAACGGTACTGTACAAGAGGGCTGCGTACTCAAAGTGAAGATCAGAGGCGAAGATGGAGTTCACAGTTTCACTCCGGCTCAGGTAGCTTCCGGTCAGGCGATTGTTGACTACAATGTACCTAATCAGACAGCTGTAGTAATCTACATAAGTAATGTAGGTGGTTCTAGTTCTGCTCCTAAACGTGCTCCGGCTGCGAAGAAAGATGCTCCGTTAGCGGCTCTGAGTGCTCTTAGCCTAACTCCTACGTATCCTATTTCAGCTAATGTGGATCCGGATCATGCAGGTGTTTATTACAGCACGCATTACAACGAGACGCAGAAATATCGTCTCCCTGTTGGAACAGACGCCTATGTGGCTACTATCAGCGGAGATGAAATGATCATGAATAAGGTAGTTGACGGCGGACATGTCATTCCGGCAGACCAAGCGTTTATCCTCAGATCGACCTCTGCATCGGTAAATCTCACCCCGACAGATGATGATGCTGTTGAGGTTAGTGCTGCGAACCAGCTGCGGGGAACAGATTCTGAAATGGCTGCTCCGGCTAACTGCTACGTACTCTCCGGCAAATCAGCAGACGAGACCGTCACCGGTGTTGGATTCTATCAGTTCTCCGGCACGCTTGCTGCGCACAAGGCATATATCACCGTCAGCGGTGGAGGCGCTCAAGCTCCGCGCAAACTCCGCTTCGTATTCAACAAAGAGAATACCGCTACATGCGTTGATCAGGTATCAAGTGACCAAGTACAAAGTACCAAGGTTCTGCGTGACGGTCAGTTGATCATCCTCCATGGCAACAAGGAGTATAATGCACAGGGTCAGATAGTAAAATAATTAATCAGGAGAACAAAACTATGACTAAGAAATTCTATAATCAACCCGAAGTACATGTAGCGCAAATCAATACGATGTCTGTCATCTGCGTTAGCGCTCCACCTTCCGTTGGTAGCGGTGCAAACAAACTAAACAATACCCCTACCAACGACCAGTGGTAACTCCACTTGACACAAGTGGTAATAATTCCCAAACAACGTTAATCGGAAGCCGTCTCGCGTGAGCGAGGCGGTTTCTTCGATAAAAATGCTATAAAACTCACCACTCCTTCCGGCGGAAGAGACCGCCGAGGAGGGAGATCAGGATGTAGAAAGGATAGAGAACCTCTAATATCAGAGCCACGTACCACACGGTGCGTGGTTCTTTATTTGTGATTTGTGATTGGTGATTGGTGATTTCTCTTTTGCGGATGAGAGAGTATTCGATCGGAAACTTGACGAGTATGATGAGCGGGCAGAGGAGTTGCAGGAGGTTCGCCGCCACTACCAGTGCGCCGCAGCGGAGAATATCCGGGTCGGTGTAATGAGGTGCCTTGCCCGCCCAACGCATCCGCTGGCGGAAGAACGCCCGCCACGTGGGAGCGGGACGAACGACAGCCGTGTAGTCCGGCTCGTCAATGACGGCAATCCGCATACCGCGCTTCTTCATTGCCTCCAATAGAAACATATCATCGCCGGAAGGTATCTCGGGGTGAAGGTCTTGTTCACACGCCAGCCAAGCCTCACGGCGGACGATGAGGTTCGCGCCGGAACACATGACGGCGTGACCGCGCTTGGCCGTGTGCATCGTCATTTCCTGAATGGCGGCGTACTCGGCTATCTGCAATTTTTCCAATAAAGATGGCTTGTCGCTTTCGCTTTCCATCTTTAATGGCAAAATTACAAGATCGCTTTCAGGTCTGACCAAGACCGCTTCGCTATTAGACCTCTTCGTTGTTAGACCGCCCTGTGGGCTGTTAGATGCCTCCGGCAGTACGACATCATCGTCGTGGAGCCAGACGTATTCCGTCGTGGCGGCATGGATGAGTTTGGAGAGGGCATGTTTTTTGCCCAAATTGTCATCATTGATACCCTTTCGGGGGGTAATATGGGAAACAGATCCATCTGTGACGTCCGTAATGGTAACGAAGTGGTAACGGGATTGACCGCTGATTGACTGCCATTGTTCCACAAACCGAGGATAGCTTTTGGCGATGCATTGCTGTTCGTCAGAAGAGACCGGAAAATCTGCCGCCATGAGCGCCATCGCCATCCGGTGGTCATTGCGCACTTCGTGGAGACGAACCGCCTCTATGCGGTCGGACTCCTTGTGCCTCAGGCGGTCCGTACCGGTGGCATTGAGTTCAATCGATAATTTTTCGCACGTTAGTGCCACTGCCGGATAGAGATCAGGAAAATCTGTGAAGTCAAGCTTTACAGATTTTCTATTGGACATTTGAGATTGGACATTTGAGATTTTTGCACCTTCGGGGGTGAAGGTCGTTTGTACACCGAAATGCTTGTCATAGAGGTCCGAGACGATGCGGTCGCCCTGCAGGCTGTCGGGTCTCAGTCCCTCTAACAGCAACTCGCCGCCATGAATCGCCACGTACTCATACCAAAAGGCGGCAGCACTCCAATCACGTTCTAACAACAAACCCCTCTCCGGCTCTCCCCTCAAGGGAGAGAGATAGGATTCCCTCATGCGGCGGGACATCGTGATATAGGGGGATTCGTTCTCGGCGACGGGAATCTCCTCTCCATGAAGAATCCGCGCAGAGGTGGTCTGGGAAGTCGGTTTACCGTTCCGCTCCATCAACCGCGCGTCACCGGTAAGCGTAATCGGTTCGCCCGGATAGCATTTTTCCAAATGCACCTGCAAGAACCTCAACGCCGTTCCGCAGTTCTTGAGGTAGAGGGTGAGGGGCTCTCCTTTTTTATGCGCGCGCAGTTGTTCCAACGCATCGTGGAGGACGAGGACATCGTCGGGCATATCCGCAGAGACCCTCATCAGAGGGTCCCCATGGATTGCCTGTAATAGGAGAATCCTATTCGCAATAGATTTGGATATAGGAAGTTTAATTGACATCCGGTAGCGGACTGTAGTCGCGGCTGTAACGGAGGTTCTGGTCCACGAAGTTCTCCGTGAAGTCGAGTTTGACGTCCGTGATCTCGCCCTCGGCATTGCGCGTCACCTTATAGACCGGATTGACAAAGCCTTTATACGGCGCCAGATGCAGTTTCTCGTACCGCGCCAGAATCTCCTTGTGCAGATCCTGATCCACCTTCACGGCATATTTCTCCACCAGCTCTTTGGCTGCCGCATAATCGCCCTCGGAGGTGATGCGCTGGATCTCAGCCAGCAGTTCTCCGTAGAGGCGGCGGAGACCCTCGTAGTCGTTGATGCGGAGGTAGTGCTTGCCCTCGCGCTCCACGATCTCCACCTCTTTGTTCGCCGCATGGTCATACACCCATCCGGCAATCAGTTGGCGGTTACGCATATGCGCTTCCTCGATATCTTTGCCCGGCTCGATACGCACGAGCTGGGTCATCAGACCGTTCATCTGCTGTTGGTAATAGCCGGCTTTGTAGGCATCTTTGTCCGGCAGCAAACCCAGTTCCACGAGTTTCGGGTCGCCCAGGAAATAGAGACCGAACAAATCCGCACGCGCCTCCTCGATAGTGGAGGCATGCTCCTTGAGCGCATCCTTGGTCACGCCCGGCAGCAGTTTGCCGGAACCGTGACCGACGCACTCGTGCAGGTCGGTATGCAGGTCGCCGCAGAGGGCGCCGTATTTCTCATAGAGGCTGCGGATCTCATCGTCGATCATGAACTCCTCGTTGAAGCCGTTACCCTTCGCTGCCTCGTTGTAAGCGTGCATGAGGTTGTCAATGGTGACGGACTTGGAGCCGTACTCCTTGCGGATCCAGTTGGCGTTCGGCAGGTTGATGCCGATAGGTGTTGCGGGATAGCAGTCTCCGGCGAGAATAGCCGCGGTGATGACCTTAGCCGTCACGCCCTTCACCTCCTCTTTCTTGAACCGCGGGTCGGTGGTCGAGTGGTCCTCAAACCACTGCGCGTTGCTCGAGATGAGTTGCGTGCGCTTGGTCGCCGCGAGGTCCTTGAAGTTAACCATGGACTCCCACGTACCGGTGATACCCAGCGGGTCGGAATAGGTCTCGGTAAAACCGTTCACGTAGTCCACGCGGCTGTCAAGGTCGCGCACCCACGCGATACAATATTCATTAAAGGTCTTGAGGTCACCCGTTTCGTTGAACTCGATCATCTTCTCGATGGCGAGTTTCTGGGCGTCGTTCTCGGCGTACTTGAGCGCCTCGCGGAGCCAGAAGACAATCTTCTCCAACGCTGCGCTGTAGAGACCGCCGACCTTATAGACGCGCTCCTCGATCTGTCCGTCTGCGTTCTTGACGAGCTGGCTGTTAAGGCCTATCCATTTAGGCTCGGGGCTATTGTCTTTATGGAGCGCATACCACTCCTCCGCCTCGGCTTGGGTCACACCCTCGCCGTAGTAGTTGCCGGCGGAGCAGAGCACCAGATCCACGCCGTCCTGAGCCGTCGTGCGCTTTGCCATGATAGCGGGGTCGAACATCACCGGGATGATCTCCTCGTCATAGGCAATACCCGCCTCGCCGCAGGCGTTCATGAACCACTCCTCCGTGAACTCCGGCAGGAACTTATCCTCGGAATAATGATGGTGAATACCGTTGGAGAACCACACGCGCTTGAGGTACCGCTCAAAAGCGGCGAACTCCTCTCCCTTCTTGTCGTAAGGGTAGTTGTTATAGAGGTTCTCCAGCGTGCGGCGGATGCGCAGGTTGTAACGGCCGTTCTGGTCGTAGAAGATGTCGCGTCCCCAGAGAGCCGCCTCACTCAGGCAATAGACGAGCTGCTTCTGCTGCAGACTCAACGAATCGAACTCCGGCACGTCGTAGCGGAGTATCTCAAGGTCATAGAACTTATCCACGTTGTATTGGAAGGAGGTTGTTTCTTTCTTTTGGCATGCGCAAAGCGCTACAGCCAGCAGAATGAATAATGAATAATGATTAATTAATATTTTTTTCATATCTCAAAATATAAATTGTGTGCAAAGATACAACAAATAATTCAAAATTCAAAATTCAAAAATTAAAAATTAAGCAAAACGCAAAAAAAATCGCTCTTAGGGGCGATTTTTTTGCACTTCGTATGTACTTCGTACTTATTTTATGCGGGTACCTCGTACATTATACATGATTCCATTGTACATCAGATAGAGTTGTCCGTCCCGGAGGATCTTGGCATGCGTTGGGGTCGGCATGGGTGACGGGTCCAGGCCCGTAGGCAGCATGTCGGGATGCAGGTCCTCCGCTCCGGTAATCTCGGTACTCGTTTCACCGATCCATCCGCATACCTGTTGCACGGCGGTATAGACTTTGACGAAATGGATAGCCGGCAGGTTCACGGGATTGCCGTTGTTATCCACCGCCCATCGGATGCAGAACTTGCATCCGTCGGTTTTGTTGGGATGGTTGTCGGCATAGCCGTAGTCGTAGGAATAGAGAATGAAGGAGTGTTGTCCGTTCTCACCCTCGTCCACGGCGTTGGAAGCCAGAAGCGAGCCGGTGAAAGTCAGTTGGTCGGGTGCCCAAAGGGGGAAATAGTCCTGTTGATGAAAACTATTACGCGGTACTACCCCGGAGCCGCCCCGATTGTCGGTCCAAGGGATGTCTGCGAGCCCGTCCGGGCGGGTATAAGTGACGGCATAGCGGTGGATGGTAGCAGGCGAGTTATACTCGCTTCCCGCCAGTTCGTACCACGGGTCGTCCGGCAGGCCGTTACCGTTGGTATCATAGCTGACCATGACGATGCCCGGTTCGGCGGATCCTCCTTTGCGGGAAGTATCTTTGGCATAGGAGGCATAAGAGGCATTGCCGGTGATGCGGAAGTCATAGTCGTTTAGCGAGTTGGTAACCGGATGATCAAACCCGAAGACAATATATCCGCCCCACGCGCCAAGGCAGACCGTTTTTCCGGCGTTGTCAGCGATAGCGGCTTCGGCTTTAGCAGCCATCGTCTCGGGTGTATCGTCCGTTGTAGCAGCAGGCATCGCGTTGGTGAACTGCCCCGGCGCGGGCATATATTCATACACCCGCGCCAAATAGGGCGAAACGGCCAATAAGATAGTTAGTAACACATGCATGGCTTAATGTATTACGCGGCCGTTGAGGTCAAACATTCGTTCTCCACGGAGGATGAAGATCTGTCCGTCCATGAGTACCTTTGTACAGGGTACCTTGTCCCCCTGCGTCTTATCCACACCGGTAGAGACCGGTTTCTCGGCACCGAAGTTATCGAGACAGAAATAGGTAGGCGTGGTAAAGCCGTAGTCGTCGGACTTGGTAGTAAAGATTTCGAACTCCACACGTGTGACCGCGCCGAGGGAAGAGAGGTCGAACCATTTCCAGGTGCTGAGGGCGAAATGCTCTTCGGTATTCTCCGAGCGGTAGTCCGCGAGATAGAAGACCACCTCGCCTGTTTTCTCCGCGCCGTTGTAGCCCTTCGCGGTAACAGACATATAGTCGCCTTGCGCAAAAGCGTCGCTGGCATAGTCGCCGTTGAGAATAGCGTCAAGGGTATAGACGGTGTTGGTGATATAGAATCCGGTGACGGTCTGCGGCTCTGCGCTGTTGGTGAGCGTGAGCGGATCGGTATAACCGGCGAACCAATCGGAGGGCGCGGAATAGTAGGCTACGGCGTAGTTGGTGCCTTCATATGCCCCTCCCGCAGCCGAGCGGAACTGGTCAATGTTATAATTGTCGGTAGCCTCTGTCGATTGGTCGGAGCAGATGGCATAACCCGTATAAGCCTTGTATGCCTTGTTCGGCGTGTTGCCAAAGGCGTACGTGCCGCTATAGAGATGCGTCTCGGTATTATCTACCCAAGCCTCATCCACATCCTTGTGTCCGTTGGCGGCGAGGGTGTATTCCTCGAAAGTAGCCGCAGCGGCTGCTTTCTCCACCCAGACGTGGGCAGAAACGATTGCTTGCTGACCGAAGCAGTCGGTGACGGTACAAATATACTCGGTTGTTTGGCTCGCTGTGAGCGCGAGAGTCGCCTCCGTACCGATAACGGCATTGCTGAAAGCGGTTCGCCAAGCGTAAGTGTACGGTTTGGCTTGCTCGTATTCGGTAGCAAGGGACGCGGTGAGCGTGAAGGCGGCTTCGGCTGCCACAGTCTGTTTGCCAATCGGGTTCAGCACAACCGGACGAAGGGTCCATGCGGTAGTGAAGGCCAGTTCATGATAAGCAGCAGCGGCTTCTCCCAGCGGAGACAGGGTTACAACATATGCCTTGTAGGCGGTCTCTTCGTCCAGTTCCTTCACGGTCAGACTTGCCTCGGCATCTTTCTGCAAACTCAGTTCGGTTCCTTGTGCGATGATAGTCTCCACGTTCGGCGCGTCGGTTTCGGCAGCCAGCACAAGCACGCGCGCCGTACCGATATTGTCGGCTTTTACGACTATGTCCGCCAGGCTGTCCTTCACGTTCTGCGCAATCGGGTATCCCTCTGCCATTACTGGTACACGGAACAGGTCGGCGTCATACTCGTATGCTCCGATAGTAGGCGTTGCGGCACGTGTCTTGCCGGTGATGTC
>CAJOCN010000062.1 GCA_905233255.1 Paludibacteraceae bacterium | reverse complement strand
AAGGGGAAATGCCGAACGCGGGGGGCGGCAGATTAGTTGCCGAGTTTGGCGTACTCCTGGGCGAAGATGAAACCGCGGAGAGTGGCGTAGCGTTTCGGTTTTTGAGACGCAAATGCCGTTTCGTAAGCGGTCAGTTGCTCGGGAGTGAGTGCCTTGATAGCCGCGATGACGGAAGAGAACTTCTGGTGGGTTGCAATCTCCTCCGGTGAATAGGGTTTCTTGGAGAGGTCGCGTGGGTTGCAGATCCGTCCGGTACACAAGGTGTCACCACGTTTTTGGAAATAGGTGTCTGAATGGGAACAGATCTTTCCGTGGTAGTGGTCCACCATGTCAATTGGTTTGTACTTTGCCATAGTTAAGGTTTTTTGATGGTTAATACTATGCGGCAGCCAAGAGACGCTCGAGATACGCTTGGGAGTCGCTGTTTGTTTCGATTTAATCACGTGATGGATTCTAGAAAGGAGCGTGTTCAGTACAATAAAAGCACCGCCTCTCAAACGAAAGACGGTGCAAAGATAATATCAAAACCCCTTTTAGTGTTCCTCAGAAAGTGCGAATTTTTGCAAAAAATCGTATTTTCGTCGTTTTTTAGCCTCCTCATAGAACCATTTTAGGATCTTTCGGAAGCGTGTTAAGGTGATGCCGTGCTTCTCCGCCACCTGCCTTCGCGCCTCATGAGCCGAAGCACCCTTGTCCCTTGCCACGAAGTAATCATCCACTACGGTTTGGTTCCGTACTTCTGTCTGATGCCGTTTTTCCGACATCCGGTACTCATTCGGATCCCGCACCAAGTACGGCACATCATATAAAGGATATTCCATAATTGTCTTTACTTTTTAATGTAGATTGTTGTTTGTTTCTCCGGCAGATACTTTCGCACCCATCCGCCGCTTTCCTCGGTCGTTCCGTATCGTTTGTAATACTCCGCGAAAGAAAGCACTTGCGGCGGTTTTGCTTTGGGGGCATTCTCCCGAGTTGACGAACTTGTCCGCCCGCAGTTTGTCGCGGATGGAGCGGTAGATAAACCGTTGTTCTTCCAACGAGTATTCCGCCCACACCCGCGCCAATTCTGTTTTGTAGTTCTCCGCCACGCCGCCGTGGTTTGCTACCAACTGCCAAAGAAAATCAAACGTACTCATAAAAGGTTGTTCTTCTTCTCTCTATCTGCATAGTTAGTGTGGAGAAGAAGAAACTTTTCTTTTTATTCTTTTGCTTCTTTTCTTTTTGTTCTTTTTGCCGCCGCCCGTTACACCCGACAGATGGTATTTTGTCTTTACTCTTTCAGCGCAGCGGTCTATTCAATGACTTTCACCGTCAGCTTGATCTCATCGGCTTCCCAATCGGGGTGCGTAGCGACAAACGCCTTGACGATCGCCCCCATCTCCTTGGTGTAAGCCGAAGCGGTTTTCTTGGCAAAATCCCGCTGCCCTGCCAGACTCCGCCACCGCTTGGCGTCCTCGCCCTTGTAGCGTCTGGAGTTCATCATATCAATGACCTCCGTCCGCTGGAGCTGGTACTTCTGCCCGTCCACTTCAAACTCACCTCCGTCCGGCGCGATAGTCATGGCTTCTTGTGTAGCCTCATCGCTGATCTCGTCAATACGTGCTTTGATAGCCTTTTCTTGGTTGCGCAACTCGCGCAGTTCTTTCAATTTATTTGCTTTCATAATTCTTCTTTTTTTGCGTCCGATGCCATCGGACATGTTATTTTGCTTCGTTTATTTGTGCGGGATATTATCCCGCGTTATTAATACTTTGTTTCTTGTCGCGGCATCAAATGCCGCTTTTTTCTCCGTCCATTAGCCCGGCATGGGGCCCCCGCAAAAAATCGTGCTTCTGCTAAGAAATTCGATTTTTGTGGGGAGAGCGGAGGCAGGAGTTGCTTTGTCGATTTAGCAGAGCGGTATCGACCGTCGCAATCTCCTTGCCGAACGCGACTAATTCTCCCGATGGTGGGTCATATCATCCTCCATTGCATCGTACGCATCCCCCGCTACATTGTAAGCGTTGAACAACGCCAACAGTTCCTCCGGCTTCATGTTCTCCGGCAGCAGCTCGGGTCGCTTGTCTTGCCGTGCCACCATGCGCCTTGCCCGAAGGATCACCGCCCGTTTCTCGTTCTCTTTGCGTGTCACCCATTGCAAGTTGCACACACGGTTATCGGTCGTAATGCCGTTGAGGTGGTCGCACTCACAGCCAAGAGGCCGCGGACCGATCCACGCCAACGCCACGGCATGGTGCATGAGTATCGCGCCGTAGTCCGAACGCAGATGCAGATAAATCTGCTTGCGTCTGCCGTTGGCTTTGCTGCATGGCAGGTTGCTGGGGGATAGACTCAACTGATGGAACACCCAACGGCTCTCGCCGCTCGTCTTGTCTTTGACACGCACATGAGAGAACGCTCTGCCGTCAGCAGTCGTGTAAAGAGCTCTGTTCTTGGTCCGCTCGATAGGTACGACCAACCGTACCTCTGTTCCATCCGGCAGCATGGCTGTCCGCGGATGGTCGCATAATAATGTCTTTTCCATTTGCGAAATGTTTTGTGCTCGGCTTGTATGCGAGTGGCCACTCATTGCACGTGCGGACACACAAACTCTCGCGGGTTAATAATGATTTTCTTGGGTCAACAATTAAAGACAATTGAAGACAATTTTTGGAAATCTGCTGCAAAGGTACTACAAAAAAGAGGAACGGTTTTCTGTTCCGTTCCTCTCCTTTCTGTTCCTTTCGGATTTTTTTATTTTTTTTCGTTTAATGTGGCTCAGTCGATGTCGATGCAGTATTTCTCGCAAAGGTATCTGACAGCCACGGGTGGCAGTATCTTGGTCGAGGGAGATACCCCCATTTGCCGCAGTTCCTCTTGGTCGGAGAGTAACCATCTGCGGAAGGTGGGCAGCGATACACCGGCTGCTTGTGCCAACTCTGATTTGAGTTTTGATTTATATTTTTCCATAGGATACATCTGTTATCATTTGACACAAAAAAAAGGGAGATACTGAATTATCTCCCTGATTGAATGCACCCTATGGCGGTGCCCTAATGCACGTACATAGTTATGTTATTTGAGCGTAGTTTTATACTCAAGGGTTACATCGCCGCCGACGGAATGAAGGTCGGTTTCAATATCGCTTAAGGTGATTTTCGGCAAATTATTTTCAATCACCATTTCTCCATCTATAAGCTTATTGATGGCGCTGACAAAGTTCGCCGTCAAGTCAAACGCGCCTTCGCCGGTATAGGTAATTTCGTATTCATAGTGGTCATCTACTTCGATGCGTTTGATCTGGTACTGGCAGGCGATTTGATGACTCATAGTACCATTCAGCAAAAGAAACTCGCGTTCCCACCACTTTAGGCTCGTGTCATTCCATCTGCTAACGAACTGTTGGGGTGTTTGCTCCACAAACTTATAGGCCGTATTGATGACGAACGAACCGGAAGCCGTATCGTTGACCAATTTGCCGACAAGGTCCTCGCCGATGGTATAATTTCCCAACGAATCTACGGTGATATAGGCATGGCGGTTAAAGTAGCGCTCTATCTCTGTACGTAAACGAGCACGCCTATGAATCATGAAGTTTGAGAAAGGTTCTTCTATGTAGAGGTAATATTCATAAGTTTCAGGAACAAGCACCGTACGATCTGATCCCAGCACTTCATATTCCTCCAAATGGGTATAAGGCACCAATACATATGGTGGTTCATACGTTAGTTTGATATCATCTATCGGCTGGTCGTCCACAATAACACCTCCGGTAGAGATGTCGATGTCGAAGATCTGTTTTCCGATAGTCTCTGTGATTTGGAATTCGAATCGTCTCTGTGGTTTACCTTCAGGGTTGTAGAGAGTGACCTTCGTCGGGATTTCGTTCTCTACCATCGAATGGATTGTCACCCATCCGAGGCCGGCACGTCCTTTGTAATTAAGGGTGTTTCTCCACCGTGCCGATGCAGCTACGGAGTCGGGAACGCCTTCAAAAGCAACTGTCCAACCGGCGTATTTGGATGTGTCGCCTTCCTGCCAGCTGTTATCCATGATTCGGAAAGCGAGCTCCGTATTCATGAACTCTGCGATCGGTTTGATCTGTCCCATCAGACGCGTATAGGCCTTTACTTTTTGCTGCTGAAGGAGCGCAGTAAAGACGGGTACCAGATAGCCGTTCATCAGTTCGGCGAAGTGCTCGTCGGACAGCTGCTTTTTCATTGCTGCCGGATCCCAGTAATAATGGGTATATCCGCGCATCTCTACTTCCGTGAATATTTCGGATTGCACCCAAGGCCATTCATCCCAGAAACGATCACAGTACATCCGAACGGATTGCTCGATATAGGCTTGGAGTTGCCGGTCGTTCATTTTCCCTTCGGTGAAAGCCGGATAGAAATAGTCGTACCAATCTTTGATGGTGCGGAAGTAACTGTGCGGATAAGGCTTACCTGTCGGATCATCTTTGAAACACGACTGCTGGCCTACCTTGTTATAGCCCTCAATACTATAGTAGTATTTATAAGCGGCACGATAGTAATCTATTTTGTACTCTTGTACGGTGGTACCGAAATGCTCCAAGGCGATGCCGACAAAAGCCACCAGACACATCGACGCCGCTAAGGTCGGCGTACCGAAGGTAGTGGTCAGTTTGGAGAGCGCCTTGTTCATCAGGTACTTCAGCTGCGCTACCCGAACAGCCGTATCATCTTCTTTGAACTCCGCGCGCACAAGATCCACAATGTTCATCGCCATACCGATATTGCCCATGAAGCTCACCGCATTGTCGATGGCCTCAGGCTTGAAGTTCCACATCGGTTCGGTGATACTGACGACACCGTTGTAGAAACCGTCCAAACCAACTGTTTGCCACAGACCCATGTCGTCCTTGAATTTGAGGGCTTGTTCCAGGTCAGGTGAATCGGAACTCATGACTTGACACAAGATATCAATAGCTTCGGTATAGAGATAGAGCGCCGGTATTTGACGTAATGTCTCGTAAATCTCGGGATCTTCCTCAAACACTTTTTCGGATGCATCTTTCACAAATTTGACCCCTAAATGCACCAACATATTATACAAAGCATACAAACTCAAATGGTCGGTCATGATAGTGGCCGTTCCGGCTTGCTTGTCGTACTCCACATAAACCGGATCCCACTCGCCTGTTTTCTCGTTGTAATAGGCCGCGCAGAGTACCTCATCGTCGCCCACGGAATAGGGGATGGTGATCGTGGCTACACCGCTCAGTTGGTGCACTTCGCCGGTGTCGGTGAGCATGCTGATATCGATACCGATACCGCGCGTCACGCCCTCCGAAGGACGCGGCACGAGCACGGAGTTACGGATAGCGATCTGCACACTGTCGTCAAACGTAGTGGGCGCGAACGTTACCGTACATTTCTGTGTTTCAACGGTAGGATTGTCTTGTGTGATGGTATGGGTCTCTGCGTTCTCAAAGAGGAACGTCGGCTTCCAGCTAATACTGTCAATACCGCTCGTCGGCGTGATGATTGTGTTTCCTCCGTTGAGTGCCATCGTTATCGTCGGCGTACCGTTTGGCTCGCTGACGCGAATAGACGCGATATTCTTCGTCGCTACATTGGCTTGCAGCGAGTCGCCGCGTACGACCATCAGGTATTCCACGCCCGGGGCATCCATCGGTGCAAAAGGTTGGTCGCCGATGATATTATCCCCAAATCGACGCCACCCGCGTGCCTTGCGGTATAAGTCCTCCGTACCGGCCGGTACATAGAGATAAGCAGGTTGCTCGGGGTTCGCAAAGATCGTATCGTTGAACGTTTCATCCGTTACCTCCGGCGGGGTGACGCGCAGACATACGCAGCCCCAATTCGATATATCCACTACCTCCATAAGCGCACCTTCCATATCCACTACCGTAGCCGGTATCAACGGGTTGTGCATCGACGCGCGGAAACAGCCTTTCTCCATCTTTACCAAGGTCGCAGGCCATCCCGTAGCGGGCACACAACGCGCCAGCACGAGGCTCGACTTGTTCTTGTTATAGAGGTTGCTGTCGTCGTCTGCCGAGAAATAGGGGTTGTTGTCCTCCACGCTGATAATAGCCGAAGTCCAGCCGTCAAAAGCAGACGGAGCAATCTCACGTACTTTCGCTTGGAGACGGAAGCTCGGCGTGCTGTTACCAAAAGCGGTCGCATAGAAAGCGGAGTCGCCGATGACTTCCAGATTTAGGAAGTTTACCCATTGTTTGAATCGTGCTCCCGCAAAAGCTTTTTTGCCTATATGCGTGATACTGTTCACCCACGATCCGATAGCAGGCTGGGTATTGAAGAACGCCTCTTCATCTAACTCTACCGCCGGGCTGTTACAGATGATTCCCTGCGTCAGCGGACAATGCGCGAAAGCACGCTTGCCGATACGTCGGATGTTGGCGCCAAGGACAAGATGCTTGATGCTCGTTTCTTGGAAAGCTTCGTCAGGCACCGACACCATCTTATCGCTCAGCACGAGCGTATCGATCTTGGTATAGAAGAACGAGAAAGCATCGATGGCTTCGATGTTATTGCCGATGACCATCTTCGTAAAATTGCCTTTTCGCAAGAACGCTTTCTGACGGATACGGACAACGGCATAGGCGATTCCTTCGTCACGGACGGTGTCCGGAATAATGAGTGCGCCGTTGTTCACATTCACGCCGCCCAACGTGTAGTCCAACACTTCAGCCGTTCCGTTCGGCAATAAACCGTATTGAATACCGTCAATGACTTTCTTCACCGCCTCATACGGACGGAAATGGGCGAAAATCGTCACATTATACTTATAGAGCGGAATACTCGTCAACTGATAGAATCCATCATAATGCCCACCCCAGCCGTAGTTGAAATGGAAATAGTCATAGGAGGTATAGCCGTCGCATACGAGGGCATGTCCCGGATCCTCTTCATCTATACCTCCGGCATAGAGCACGGGGTAGTTGTTGTCCAAATCCTCCTTGATGGTTTGTATCAGGTTGGACGCTTTCGCAGCGTGCATTTCTGTGGATTGATCATAACTGAAATGCTCCTCCAGAGCAAATGTGCTCCAAGGTGTACCGCTACCCTTTTCGCCGCAATAGATAGTTCCCATCGCATCTCCCAAATCGGCCATCAGTTGGGCTATTTCGTGTGCCTGCTTCGCGGTATAACTCACATACCCTTCGTAGGTGTCCAACATATCATTCCAATCATAGACATGCACCGGGAAGTCTTCATAGACCGGCGTAGCGCCTTCATCCGTATAGCCTATGATGCGTCGTCCGCCAGATTGCTTTGGCCATTTCCAGTATTTCATTACCTGACCTACTGCTGTAGGCACACAGCCGGAAGGGCAGTGACCGTGATAGTCGGTAGAACCCTCCCATACATTCGTAGAGTCATCGATGGGGCAAAGATCGTTATACGGCGCCATTTGGTTCCATGTGGTGGTCAAAAGCGGTTCGACGATCATGTTACCGAGGGTACTCGGATACGCCTTTTTCATATGGACCGGTAGTTGCGCACGTGCCAACGACGGATCCTGACGCAGACTGTCGATACCATCAGAATATTCCTTTAATAGATCGAGGAACTGAATCGGCGCGTCCTCATAATTGAACGAACCATGGTCGCAATAACCGAGGATCTCGGCGGTAGCACCGTCTTCACCCGATACGACTACAAAGCCTTGATCGTTACCGAGATTGATGATATAGACATTATCTTTGTTGGTTGCTACGCGTGAGGGCATACGATGCGCGATAGACGGACTGACTTTCGTGCCTGCCGGCGCCTTACGGATATTCGCTTGCGCCGTCTTGTCCTTTTGTATAAAGGTATTGGCTATTTGGAGTGCCTTCTCCGGCGTAATATCCGCAGCAAAAAGGCTGAGAACTGACAGCTGAATGCTGAGGGCTAATAAAAACCGTTTCATTGTTGCGCAAATTTAAAGGTGAAACGTTCGTTGGTGACGATATACACGCCCGTCATGCCTTGGGTCGAGATAGCGGCATTGCCTTCGCCGTCTAAGCTGTATTGGGAAACTAACATGCCTTGCACGTTGTAGATATTCACTTTCGATCCCGGCGTACCATGCTCAATGACGATCTGTCCGTCGCGGAAGAGAAAATGTTCCGGCACCTCAATCTCATCTATTCCTTCGGCTATCTCGGCTTTCTCGAACTTCACCGAACGAAGCTGGTTAATGGGGTACTGCACAGAGGTAGAACCGGTGGTGATCACCAGTTCGGTAGCCGTGTAACTCAGTTCGGGGTTGCTTGCAAAGGAGAACAACACCCGCTCTCCCTGCACCGGGTAGATAGCTACCACATTCTGCAATGAGCTTGCGTCCTGCTCCTGCGGCTCCTGTGCCATCGTCGCTATCGGCATAACCATCAGCCATCCCAATAGCCAAATGAGTAGAATTTTTCGT
>CAJOCN010000061.1 GCA_905233255.1 Paludibacteraceae bacterium | reverse complement strand
ACGGCATGCCGCCGAGAGACCTCGTGGAGACTTTCCAGAAAGATGTCAATACCTTCGTCAACGGAGCGCCGCAGAGCGACGACCTCACCATGCTTGCCATCCGTTACCAGATATCGGCCATCGTCATGCGCAACGACATACAGCAGATACCGACCCTCTCCGAATGGGTGGACGGATTGCATGTGCCCGACGAACTGAACATGCCTATCAACCTCGCTTTGGAAGAGGTGGTCTGCAACGTCATGCTCTATGCCTACCCGGGACGCAAGGACGGCAAAGTGTTTGTCGAATATACCGAGATTGAGAACGAGCAGGGCAAACAACTGATCTTCACCGTCTCCGACTCCGGCATACCTTTCGACCCGACGAAACAGAAAGAGGCGGACACTTCGCTCTCGGCGGAGGACCGGGAGATAGGCGGCTTGGGCATACACCTGGTGCGCCAACTCATGGACGAGATCCGCTACGAACGCGTGGAGGGCAAGAACATCCTCACGCTGGTAAAGAAAGTAGCAAGCTAATCCAATAACGCATTTTTATGCACTCCATCATCGCCGGCATAGCAAACAGTTTCACCGACAACCTGATAGCGGAGCAACGCTATCGGATGATTCTGGACGGTCTGCAGGTGACGCTGCTGATTACGTTCTGCGCGGCGGTGCTGGGTACGCTGCTTGGCGGTGTCGTCTGTTGGGCACGCATGAGCCGCAAGCCGTGGCTCAGACAGACGGCGAAAATCTATATCGACCTCATGCGCGGAACGCCGGTACTGGTGCTTCTGATGCTGATGTACTATGTGTTCATGGCGCCCCTCGGCACAACCGGCATCACGGTGGCAGTCGTTACCTTCGCCATGAACGCCTCCGCCTATATCGGCGAGATGCTGCGTTCGTCCATTGAGAGCATCGACCGCGGACAGAGAGAAGCCGGTCTGGCATTGGGGCACACGCCGCGGCAGACCTTCTTCCGCATCATCCTGCCGCAGGTCGTCAAATCGGTTCAGCCGGTCTATCAGGGCGAGGTTATCAGTCTGCTGAAAGGCACAAGCATAGTGGGTTACATCGCCGTGATGGACATGACACGTGCCTCCGACCTCATTCGCAGCCGTACGTTCGATGCGTTCTTCCCGCTGCTGGTCACCGCCGCTATCTATTTTCTGGTGGCATGGCTCATCGGTCTGGTACTCACAGGGCTGGTGCAACGCCGTACCAAGCGTGTCGCCGTAGCCGCAAGCCTGCTGATAGTGCTTGGCGTAGCGGGAGCAATACCTAAGGTACTAAGTTACAAAGTACAAAGTACAAAGGAGGTAGAGACTGTAGCCGCTCCGCCGGTCTTCCGTGCACTGGAGGGCAAACGCGTCGGCGTCATCATCGGGAGTATCCAGGACATCGCCGTGACCCATTACGCCCCCCAAGCCGACATCCGGCGGTACACCTCCATGACCGACATCATGGCGGCGCTGGAGAACGGCAAGGTGGATGTGCTGTGTCAGGAGAACTTCACCGTCACCGCCAACAAAGCCATCGCTGCCGTGGTGGACACCGTCGATGCCGGACTGCCGCCACGCTACGTAGCCGCTTGTTTCAAACTGGGCAACACCGCCCTGCAACAGGACTTCAATGCCTTCCTCGCCGACATCCGCGCGGATGGCACGTACCAAAAGATCTTCGACCGCTGGCTGAAGACCGATGACCCAGCCGCTCTCCCGGCTCCGCATCAGTACGGCACGGGCGAACTCATACGCGTAGCGACCTACCCTGCTATGCCGCCGTATAACTTCATCTGTTCGGGCCAACCGTCCGGCATGGAGATTGACCTGCTGACCGAATGGGCGAACCGCCGCAACTACCGTTTGGAGTTTCTGATGATGGATTTTGCCTCGCAGATACCAGCCTTGCAGACCGGCAAAGCGGACATCGCCATGGGCTCGGTGGCGGTCACCGAAGAGAGGCAGAAACAGGTGCTTTTCTCCGACGGCTACAACGCCGCCCGGATCATGTTCTACACCCGCAAAGGGGAAGCAGACATCTTAACGAAGGGACAAAGAGACAAAGTACCAAGTACGAAGCCAAGCACCACTTGGCTGTGGATAGCAGGCTTCCTGTTGCTACTAACTGTAGGCGGAATATGGATTGTTCTTCGTCGCAAACGTAATCTAACAGCGAAGCGCTCTTACAGTGAAACGGTCTTACAACAAAGTGGTCTTACAGGCGTAGCCGGTCCTATTATCTCCGTCTCCCACCTCAGCAAGTCTTTCGGTTCGCTCCATGTGCTGCGGGACATCAGTCTGGAGGTCCGTCCGGGTGAAGTGATCTCTGTCATCGGTCCTTCGGGAACGGGCAAAAGCACTTTCCTGCGATGCCTCAACCTCTTGGAGCAACCCTCCGGCGGCACTATCCGTATCGACGGACAGGACATCCTTTCGCCGGACGCTGACGTACCCCTTCTGCGGCGGCGGATGGGCATGGTCTTCCAGTCCTTCAACCTCTTCAACGACAAGTCGGTGTTGGACAACATCACCATGAGTCCCATTCTTCTCTTGGGCAAGAGCCGCGAGGAAGCCGAGCAGCAGGCACACCGTCTGTTGGAGATGGTGGGTTTGGCGGAACGTGCCGATACCATGCCTGACGAACTGTCCGGCGGACAGAAACAGCGTGTGGCGATAGCCCGTGCACTGGCGATGGAGCCGGAGATACTCCTTTTCGACGAACCCACCTCTGCCCTCGATCCTACCATGGTCAGCGAGGTCTTAGGCGTCATCACGCGTCTGGCAAGGGAGGGCATGACGATGATTATTGTCACCCACGAGATGCGTTTTGCCCGTCAGGTCAGCAGCCGCGTACTCTTCTTCGCCGAAGGTGTGATTTACGAGGAAGGCACACCCGAACAGCTCTTCCACCACCCGCAGCGGACACTCACGCAGCGTTTCATCCGCCAGATACACGAGACGGAGTTCACCATCCGCAGCGAACACTTCGACTGGTACGCTATGATGGCGCAGATGGAGCAGTTCTGCCGCCAATACAATCTTTCGCGCCAGCGCACGGAGAACGTCTATCGCGCCGTGGACGAGTCATTAGCCATCCTCGGCACCGCCCACTTCCACGCCAACTCCACCACCCCCACCAACACCACCCAATGGGCTGTCGGCACCTGCCTCACGCTCTCTTATACGGAGCAGGACGACTCGCTGCTGCTCACCGTCCGCACGCCGCACCTCATCCCGTCTGATGCGCTCGATATCGAGTATAACATGCTTGCCGCCGCCATCCTCCGCTCCGTCAGCACCGACATTCATATCGACAAAAACGCACTATGTATGATTATCCAATGACACGTATATACACATTATGAACTCAACGATTATTATAGGTCTTCTCATCCATCTCTTGGGAACGATGCTCGGGTCGGGATTTGTATTTCTGATGAAGAAGGACATGCCCGTCCGCCTGCAGAAAGCCCTGTTGGGTTTCGCGTCCGGCGTGATGGTGGCGGCGTCCGGAGCGCAAGAAGTTGGTATAACGAAATAAACAAATAACCAAGGTAAATGACTAAATCGTAAATATCTTTATGTACGAACAACTGAAATTAGACAACCAGCTTTGTTTCCGGCTCTACACGGCGGCACGGCTGACGATGCAGGCCTACTGGCCCTATTTCGAACTGTTGGGTATCACCTACCCGCAGTACCTCGTGCTGCTGGTGCTCTGGGAAAAAGACCAACAGCCGGTGAACGACATCGCCAAACGGCTCTACTTAGAGACCAACACCATGACTCCGCTGCTGCAACGAATGGAGAAAGCGGGGCTGGTACAACGTGTCAAAGGAGAGAAAGACACGAGGCAGCGGATTGTGTGCCTGACGGACAAAGGCAAAGCCATGGAGGAGCATGCCAAAGTTATCCCCGATTGCCTCAGTTCGCAGATCTGCGAGCGGGGCGTGGATGTCGCTAATGTATCCGACATAATACCGGTGTTGGACGAATTGATAGAAGGGCTGCATAAAAACGCAATAAAATAACGAACTATATTAAAAATGTGACAAAAAAATGATTTTTTACGCTAATGTTGATACATATCCATCTATATAAGGTCGATTATTAGTTACGACAGCGAATGCTAAACGTATAAGTTTGTTAGCGACAGCAACAATGGCAACCTTGCCTGATTTGCCTCTAGCACGCAAACGTTCGTACATTTCCTTGCAAGCTGAGTTGCACCTAATAGATGCAAATGCGATAACATATAGCTGACTGCGTAGATGTGCATCACCATTACGATTAATGTGACCTTTGAAATTAACTGACGTACCTGATTGCTGGTAAGTGGGACATAGTCCCAGGAACCGCGAGATCTGTTTAGCACTGCTAAAGTACGTAAAGCCTCCAGTAGCCATTATGAGAGCAGAAGCGATGTTTTCGCCAATGCCTTTAATGGAAGTGAGTAGCTCCATTTGGCGTTTAAACTCTTTATTGGATAGATTAGTTATCTCATCCTCTAATTTAGAGATTTGTTTGCGAAGAAACTTAATGGTTTGCTCGGTTGCGACTTTAGCCGCAGGATCCTGCTTTGGTAGCACAGACAAGGAGTGTTGTAGATTGATCATCATCGTAAGCTGCTTCTTGAGTTGCCTAAGGACAGTACGTTTCTGCTTAAGCAGAATGATACTCTCTGAGGGGATTCTGTAGGGTTCTGGCTCCATTTTCTCACCATACTTAGCAATCAGTTGAGCATCAATCTCATCTGTCTTGGTAGTGTACAACATAGCACGAGCAAAATGCTTAATCTTCTGCGGGTTCTCCATGCTAACGGTAATGTTGGCCTGTTGAAGCAGATAGAGGAGAAGCATGCTGTAGTTGCCTGTTGCCTCCATTACACAATGGCACTCAGCCGGAAGCGAGTTTATAAACTTACGCACACCACTAGTGGTGTTAGCGAACTTTAGGGTTTTGTAATCTCCCTTTTTAGGATAAGCTGCTACGAACGAATCCTTGCTTACGTCAATACCAATGTAGGTCATAACTATTAACAATAATTTGTGCGCGATTAAACATCAATACATCTGAACACTATCGTTGCGAATGCGGGGTCAAAAGCCCAATGAACTATCCAGTTTTTGGATGTATAAAGTATGGGGACGGAACGTTAATTACGGTGTTAATCACCAACGACCTATCTGCCTTAATCCATACTTTAGATGTAAATCGGGTGCAAAGATACAAAAAATAATTTAAATATACAACGACCTATGACTAATACAATCTCTTTCGCACGGAGGAGCAAAACACTTTTAATCCTTTTAATGCTCCTCTCCGGCGTTATTTCCGGCATGGCATCCAGCAGGGAGCCGGAACCGATAGACACTTTGTTACTGCGCTTTGACCGCAAGCCGGGGCTTGGCACCGCCCGGGACTTTTTCGCTTACATGGACCGGGAGGAGTTCATGGACGAACCGGTTGTTTTCACCTCTGCCACTCCGCTGGACACCATGAAAGCGCTCGTCTGGTACTGGGCGGGCGAATGGTATTATGCCGAGCAGGACTACCCCCTGGCGGAAAAGAACCTGCTGCGTGCCTTGGAGCTCATGGAGTATGCGGACGAGAAGTCTATCTCGGACAACCTGGCGATGTTGGGGCTCACATACATGCGGCAATCCAAATATGAAGAGGCGCTGCGGTATATGTACCGTTGCTACCGGTTGGACAGCGAGAGCGGAGACCCGGACCGCATCAGTTCGTCGCTGAACATGATCGCCGGAACCCTCCTCGCTGCAGGCAATCCCGAGGAGGCGGAAGGCTACATTCTTCGTGCTATCACATTTGCAAAATCTGCGGATACCCCTCCCTCGCGTTCGGCGGTCATCTACGGGATGGCAAGCGAGATTGAGAACCGGCTGGACCATAAAGAGCAGGCGCTGCTCTATGCTGACAGTGCTTGTATGGTGGAGGCGACCACCGGCAACCGGTACAAGATGGCGGTCCGCCAGACGCAGAAAGCCTCTATCCTCGTCAGCATGGGACGATTCAGCGAGGCGGAGGTTATCTTAGCGCAGGAGGTGCCCTATTTCCGCGAGGCGGGCGACCAACTGTCACTCGCGATTGCCCTCAACAAACGCGGACAGGCGGCAAGCGGCATGGGACACCGCGACGAAGCGGTGGAGTACCTCAGCGAAGCGATCGACATCTGCCAGCGCATCGGTAATCCTTATAATGAGGCGTACGCGCAACGCGCGATATACGAGATCCTGTATAAATCCAACCCCGAGGCGGCGAGAGTACATCTGGAGCGTTACCATCAGCTCAAGGACTCCCTCTACTCGCACGCCACGGCAGAGCAGCTGGCGCGGTTCAACGCCGAGTTCGGGCGCGACGAACTGGAGAAAGAGAAAGAGCAACTTACCCGCCGCAACCACCGGCTGGTCGGAATCGGTATGATTGCCGGAGGAGCAATACTGATCTGTATTGTGGTAGCCATTGTATGGTTCCGCAAGCGCCAGAACAAAATCAACGAACTGATGAGCAGTATGATGACCGAGCTGAATGAGGCACGCAACTCTTCCGAACCGGTGCAAGAGCCTGCGCCGGCTGAAGAGCCCGAGGAGTACCTGACGAAGGAGGACAAGCAGTTCCTTCAGAAACTGATTTACACGGTGACGGAAATGATGGATCACCAGACAGTGACGGTGACCCAGATAGCGGACAAGATGTGCATGTCGCCCAAGACCCTCAACCGCAGGCTGCAATACCTCACCGGCGAAGGAGCCAAACGATATATCATGCGCATCCAGCTGGAGCAGGCACGGATCATGCTCCTCCGGGACCCGGATATGCCGGTCGTGGAGATAGGCAACCGATGCGGATTTGAGGACCACAGCTCCTTCACACGGAACTTCACCCAGAATGTCGGGATGTCTCCTTCCGACTTCCGTCTGTCCCACGGGAAGAGGTAAATTTAGGTTTTTTCCAATAAAAATGCAACAAGATTTATAGCAAAATGATACTTTGTCCATTTTTGTAAAGCTTCTGTCTGCTTTTACAAAAACGGTTTCACTAAATTTCACTACCTTTGCACTCGATTAGTTTCGGGTGCATTTTTGTGCTATCCGTAGTGATGGTGTTTGGTTAGTCCCTCATTCGGCATAATAACCGATTCGGGTCAAGTATGGAAAACAACAATCAGTCTGAGCAGGAATCGTCCGCCGTCTCGCACCGCCGGCATGAAGCGGCAAGGGACTACACGAGAGAATTAGTGGAGGAAATTTACTCTTCCACCCATTCCACCGATAAATGACTCCATTCTGCATTCTCCAACACAGGATTAACAGCATTAACACAGGATTGAAGGAACACAAGTCTATTAATTAACCGAGGGGCAACCCTCATAATATTAACTCATAAATCTCAAATAACTATGAGAAAAACATTTACTCTACTCTTTTCCCTTCTGGCGCTAACCGTCAGCTCATGGGCAACGCAAATCACGTGGGATCAGGCCGCCGTTCAAAGTGTCAGTATTACACTGTATCATGGAGGACGATTAATGGCATTACAGTCACAGCCACCGCTCCCGGAGATGAAGATTATAGCGGTTTCTATTATGATACGTATAATGATGCCAATTATTCCAAAATCTCTCTTGATAATGGCGGTACGATTACGTTTGCTACTTCTTTGGGTGAGCTGTCGAGTATTGTAATCCACTTGGATGCAGAAGCAGGAGATGCATATGGATATGACGAAGGGTGGAATTACAATGCGAATGCCTTATCATGGACAGGTAATGCAGCTTCTGTGGTTTTAGGTAACGGAGGAGAATATGGAGCCTCTATTCATCACATTACGTCTATCGACTTTACCGTTGTTTCTGTGCCTACTTCTACTTCTTGGGAGCAGGCAGACCTTGCAGGTATCAACATTTCCCAGTATCATGGACAATACAATCCAGAGTCCACGTCGATTAATGGCATTACAGCCACAGCCACCGCTCACGGAAGTGAAGATTATAGCGGCTTCTATTATGATAGTGATGACAATTATGGAAATATCTCTGTCGAAAATGACGGAACATTCACATTCTCCTCTCCTTTTGGCAATTTGGCAAGCATTATCATTCACACCACTAATGAATATGGTATATATACAAATGGCTGGTCTTGGAATGGTGATCAACATACATTAACTTGGACAGGAAATGCCGCCTCTGTTGTTCTGACTGATGCTTATGTAAACAATATAACATCCATTGACTTTACGTTTGTAACAGAAGAGCCAGAGCCTGATGTACCGACTCATTTGGTTTCTACGATTACATGGAATACAGATGACCTCGCAACGGTCAATGTCCCTACGAACGATTTTCAAACGATTAAAACAATCAGAGTAACGAATAGTTGCCCGGATCCGTACAACGATTATTGTCATTTCCTGTATGACGATGATCCCAGAGCGCTATATACCGGTTTCTCCATGAATAATGGCGGATCGCTCATCTTTGCTCCCGAATCAGGTATATTAACACGCATTGTGATTAATTTGACCTATGGTTATGAAGGTCCGACACCTCCTTTCGTGCCCGGCTCCGGATGGGAATTGAGCCAAGACTATACTCAAATTATTTGGAGCGGTAATGAAGAGTCCGTAGTGTTGAAGTCCAACAGTTCCGAATCTCTCGCTTCCGGGCCGATTTATTCCATCGTGTTTACTCTTGCGGCAGATCCGGATGCTCAAGCGGATGTTAAGTGGGATAAATCAGAACTTGAATATGAACCTCTGTCCCTGTTAGCGAATAACGGAATAGGTTCGGGAACAAGTCAGACGATTGAAGGTATAGTAGCCACCGCAACAGCTTCGGAAAACGGTGATTATTGTCATTTCCTCTATGATAGTCAAAATGACAAAGTTACTATGACCGTCAGCGGAAATGGAACACTTACTTTTGCTCCTGAAACGGGTAGATTGACGCGTATTGTTATCGCCGGTATAGTTGACTCAGACGATACGAATCTACCGGTTGAGTCCGGTTGGACCTCTACAGCCAACAAACTTATTTGGACAGGTGACGCTTCTTTCTCTGTTGATTTGGCGAATGCATCTATTGATCACATCACTTACGTTGCATTTACAATAGATGATTCCGATCCAAGCGACACAAGAGAGGTTCCTGAACTGAAATTCTTAAATGGAGGCGATGAACTGACAGAGGCAACCATCGTAAAAGATATCTACGGATGGACATTTGAACCCGGAACATATTATGATCCAAGTACCGAATATTTTCTCTATGTGAATAATGGGGTCAAGTATTATCTAGATCAACCTTTTATAGATTGGGCTACTCCAACTGCAAAAAGTCTTACGATGACGTACTCCGTTCCCAATAATGACGTTATTACCCTTACCAAAACTTCAGGTAATAGTTTCGAATTTACTGTGAATGGTTTTGGAGATGCAGTCGTTACAGCTCATACAGATGGCAATGCGCAGTACAAACCCGCAAATATAACGTTCACCATCCATGTTGTTTCCGGTAAAGCCGCAACCAAAGAATGTGTACTGGCATTCGTAGGTGGTCCTAACGATGGTCAATTAGTACCGGAGGACTATAAATTTGAACTGGAAACCGGTCAAGAGATGCCATGGATGCAATTACGTGAAAAAGACTATCCTGAAACTGTCTATGCTCCGAGTTTCTCCATCTGGGGTTCGCGCAAATATTATGTAGCCAGCATCCAGGCAGAGAC
>CAJOCN010000060.1 GCA_905233255.1 Paludibacteraceae bacterium | reverse complement strand
TGCAATGAGCTTGCGTCCTGCTCCTGCGGCTCCTGTGCCATCGTCGCTATCGGCATAACCATCAGCCATCCCAATAGCCAAATGAGTAGAATTTTTCGTCTCATAAATGTTGAAATTTAGTTATTGTGATATATTATGAATTATCTCCCTGATTGAATGCACCCTATGGCGGTGCCCTAATGCACGTATATAGTTATGTTATTTGAGCGTAGTTTTATACTCAAGGCTCACTTCGCCGCCTTTGGAGGCAGTACCGACGCCGATGTCATCCATCGTCAAAACCGGTGCATCGCCTAAGAGGGCAATAGGCTTGTGTCCGCAGGCTTGCAGATGGCGGAGCATCATAATGCCGCACAGGTGCCCGATATGCAGGCTATCCGCCGTCGGGTCGATTCCCACGTACGCGGTCGTCATCTCTTTCATCAACTGTTCTTCCGTGCTGAGCATGGCGTTTGTCTTATTTTGTATTATTATTGAACCTGTTGCCCCAGTACGTTGATGACTTTCTCATCCTGCAGGATGATGTATAGTTTCCCGTTCACAATGATCTTCCGTGCCGCAGGTGCGTGATCATGGGATACCTTCTCAATATCTTGGGTAGTGAAGGTAGCCTCGCAGGTCATGCCATTTTCTTTGAACTCAGTCCATCCTACATTATCGCGTGCAATAGAAGCGAAACAGTAAACCGTATCGCGTTCGTACGGCATCTGATAGCTGTCTCCGCTGAGGAACGCTTCTACCAGTTCGTACTCGCCGTCGTTCTTGGAGACATAGAGATCCACAGAACCGATGCCGGATGTAGCATCTAAGGCTGTCCACTCAATAACCAGTTGGTTGTTCGCATCGCGGGAGACTGATATTGCCTGGCTCTGCGGGAGGTCAGCATCCAGGGTATTGATGTAGTTATTCGTTTCGATCGGGGCGTTGGCATCAAAGATGATCGTAGCCTTGTTGGCTATCTGCGCTCCGTTACCCAACTCGCTCAGATGGTTGATGGCGAACGAAACGAATCCTTCGCCCGCATGATCCGCATTATTTGGAATGAGGTAGCCTTTATCGGGATCCTCCTCCGGATTGAGATTCATGTCGAGGGTGATAAAGCTCCATGTGGCGATACCGGTCTCTGCATCAAACTCACCGCTGACGCGAACGACCATCTGCTCTTCCTCAAGGACGATGTCCTGTACAAACTCCTTCATGTTATCTCCGTCCACCCGGATGATGGTATCCGCCCATCCGAAGGAAGTGAAGCTGAACGAAGCGAGGTCGTACGTTGAGGCAGAGAGTGTGTCATAGACGAACACCTCGTGCGCCGGTGCGGTAGCCGTGGATTTATTCTCATACGTGATGGTATAACTCATCTCCGGCGCGGGTTTGATATAATGGTTATCTCCATAACCGTCCGGACCAATCATCTCATTGGGGTCGTAACTGCCGACAGCCTTCACTTTCTTTCCTCCTCCGTCACCGCTCGGGCAATCAGCCACCGATCTGATATTCATCGCGGTGTTGAATGCGAAGGAAGCGAGTGTTGTTGCGCGCATACCCCATCCCAGAGGGTTGAAGTCCATAGCGCAGCTAAAGGCGGTACCAAGGGTGTTGGTAAAGAGGTTGCCCCACCGGTCTCCGGGTTTGTCCGTGAAACCCTGGTATGCTGTTTTTCCGATACCCCATGCGCAGCCTAAGAAAGGCACCGCACTCATGGTAGCATCCAGCACTCCCCAGCCGAGATAACCAATCATACAATCTGCCGAACCACTGCCGAATCCGGCGCTTCCCCAGCCGCCATATCCGCCGCCACCATCGATGATGTCGTCGATCTCATCCTTAGGCATCTTCCGCAGCGCAGGAGCTCCGGCGGCTGTCTCATCATCCACGATGATCGCTTTGCCGTCTTCACCGATGATATACGGACCCCAAGGATCGGAGATGAGGTAGAATAGATCGACATCCTGTAGCGCCTTTACATAGACAGTCTGTTGCTTATGACTGTTAGCCGGGATGCGCGGGATGAGGAAGGCATAGCACTTCAACAGGCCGTACTCACCGCCATCAATAATACGGTACTCTCCTACGGAATCAATGAGCGCTTGTACTACTTGGGGCGAAGCCTCCGCCATTTCCGGTGTGTACATCGGATTCTCGAAGCCCAAAGTTACATCCGCGTGCGCAGAAACAAAGAGGAAGAGCGGTACGTTATAGGCATCTACATTACCGCGGTTGCCGTACTCGATGCTGAAGTTCTTGCTCTTATTGACGAGCATCTTGCTCCATCCTTCGATGTTTGCCCATACGTCCGGTGCCTGGTACGGCTCCACGGTGAAGCAATCGGGCAGGGTGTCGTTGCCGACAATCATGCTCCATGTGCCTAATTCCGCTTCCGCGAGGTTGAACGCGGCATAGTGCAGTTTCTCGGACGCGGTAGCGTAGTTGTCATTATAGCCTTCACGCTTCACCCACGCGCCGATGATATCCTCTTGTCCCTCGCGATGGAGGCGTACGTTGAGGTTTTCATTCCAGATATATCCGCCGTAAATCTTCAGTTTGACGATATTGTCCTGACCGGCGTGTGCCGGCTCTACCTTACTCAGGCCACCAATCAACACTTCACCCATGACCGGTGCACAGGCATTGGCGCCGCGAGCAACCATGATGGGGTGGCAGAGACCGGACTCGCTGTATTCATGCTGTGCATGACGGGCTGCAGAACCGCAATTGCCGGAACCCATGCTCAGGCGCGGGTCGTCGAAGAACCAATAGATTGCTTCGCCTCCCTCGGTGAGATCGGTGAAATGAACTCTCTTGCTCTGCCATTGTTTAACGACTTGCATCTCGGGTTTTGGCAGCAGGAGTCCCTCGTAGGGAACGAGGTTACAGTTGAGTTGTGCGAGCGCATCGTTGCCGTGACCGCTGAGGTCCTTGAGTGTTCCGTCAAAGCCGTAATGCACAAGGCAACCCTCGTCCGAAACGGGCAGATTGGAGGATAACTGGAACACTTCCTCGTCCGTCAGGGCGCGGTTCCAGATATGTAACTCATCCATCGCCCAGCCTTGGCTTTCATATAGCGAACTACTACCAGATACATTACCGATGACGATGGGGTTGGTGCCGGTCTCCAGTCTGCCGACGATGTTACCGGTGGAGATGAGCATGCCGTCAAGGAAGAGTCGGGCGTTGTTCTGCGGCACGCGTCCGTCCCAGGTCATGGCAACGTAATGCCACAATCCCGGTTTACGGATCATATACCCCTGATCATCATTGCCTACCCAATTGCCTAAGCGTGCTCCTCTGCCGTCCGGTGCCTGATCTGTGCTGACATACCCCGTAACATTGGGATAGTAGAGATCCCATTTGCCGGTTTTTTCATTATAGACACTCCGGTACTCCATACCAATACCCCATCCGGGTTCGTACCAGTTGGTCGGTCCTCCAGCTTGGTGGTCTATGGATGTCTGCGGAGTGTTCGGGCGAACGCTGATGAGCGGATAATTGGCTTGCATAGAGTCCACACGAAGCCAGAACCCGACCGTCAGCGCGGAGTCGAGTACGAGACTCCCTCGCTGCGGGATGACGATGCGGTTCTTGATCTCTGTGCCTTTGAGTTCCACTACGTCATATGCCATATTCGTGCCCGAGGGTGCGGGTTCCGCTGTCTCGTGGCGGTAGTAGAGTTGGTTCAGCAGCCGCTCACCGGTTACGTCCGCATCTCCGGCGAACTCACGCATGAGCCAGTGGTTGGTGCCGGAAGCATCAATAGCAAGAAGCGGCGCCATCTGCGAGCCTCGGTTGCCGCTGATCTTACTGCGTACATAACTGTCCAGACGGGTGGCATAGGAGAGGGTGTTGAAACCGTCCTTGGTCTGCAAAGCAAGCCATTTGGCACCGATATACCATGCCGTACTGCCGGTAGGATCGTTGGGGTCGATCACCAGGGAATAGGCTCTCGGCGAGTCGTAGTTATCGCCATATTGGGAACCGTAACACATGGTTTTGTTGGTCTTCCAGGTATCA
Source organism: Paludibacteraceae bacterium (assembly GCA_905233255.1). Taxonomy (GTDB): domain Bacteria; phylum Bacteroidota; class Bacteroidia; order Bacteroidales; family Paludibacteraceae; genus Colicola. The sequence goes on along the minus strand of CAJOCN010000060.1, from coordinate 9,525 downwards.
CCGTTGTCGTTCGAATAGGCAATCCAGCGGTTGTAATTGCTGCCCACGATGATATAGACGTTATTCCCTTTCGCCACGAGCGTGCCGTGTTGGTTACTGCTGTCGTCTAACTTATGAATAGCTCCCCAAGTCTCGCCGAAATCATCGGAGCGGACGTAGAGCGCACGGTAAGGATTGCGGTCCTCCTCGCCCACTTGGCGAACGCCGTGGAAAAGCACATGGATTGTCGAGGTACCGGTAATCGCCATCATCGGGTGGAAATTGTAATCATCTCCGTTCAAACCGGATTGTTTGGAGAGTACGCCGTAATGGCGGTTGTCCATCTCAGGTGACAGTTCGCTTGATGCAATCGCATCGCCTGAGAAAGTACCGGTTGTAACGAACACACCCTCGTTGTTATAGCCTCTGTAACTCCATAGAACCGCCCATTGGTCACCTTTGATCTGGAAATCACCTATTGTGCTTACATAATGCGGGAGATCCAGTACCATCTTAGAGAACGAAGCACCGTTGTCGGTAGAGCGGTAGATCTTCAGCACATCATTGTTATTGCGGTATTCTTTGACAGCTACCGCCACGTGGTTTCCCTCCATGCGGATGATCGCAGCATCCACACTATAGTAACCGGCAGCTACGGTATCCAGATAATAGGTTTGGAAAGAAGCCCCGCCGTCCGAAGAGTGCAGGTACGTGAGCATGGCATTGGTGTTGCCGGGGTTCTCGCTGCTGGGGTTGTCTGGCACGATGATATGTACGTCGTTGCCCTCCACCGCCATCATGTTCGAATAACCGTTCCATCCCTCCGCACGACGGAGGTACAGCGCACGTGCATTCTCCCACGTCGTTCCGCCGTCTGTTGAACGGCGGTACCATACGCCGTAACCGGCCGGTTTGGCGTGCCAGGCGCTTTTCATCTCCGCCCAAACGGTATGGACAGTGTCGCCGCTCACGGCTATCTCCGCTTTCATCGGATCGCCGTAGATAGTGTCGTTCGTGTACCCGGCGGTAAGGTTGACCCATCCTCCATAATTACTAAACAGATCCTGCTGAAGATCGTCCTGCGCGCGTACGCCCGAGAAAACGAATCCAAGCACTACGCAAAAAGTAAGAATCCTTTTCATACAATGAGTAAAAATTTATGGTTGATACTATTTTTGGTTCTTTTCCGAAAGCGCGGCAAAGTTACAACTCAAATCGTACAAATCTACTCTCAAATCGTACAAATCTTCCTTTTTTCGTCACAAATAGTCCCAATTAGTCCCAATTGGTCAAAAAAAGTCAAAAAGAAACAAAAAACGGTCGCCACAAACGTGACGACCGAATTAGCACCTCCGACTTCAAACAAGTATTTGTTACCCACCAGAAAATCGCCTTTTGCCGGGTAACAAACAGGTACAACTTTTTTATGATATATGCCCGCCTTGCGCGTTTATTTCGTACCACTCAAAATACCATTTTCTTTATCCTCGTTGTTGATACGTTTGCCGCGTTCGCCACGCTGCGTGCCAAAGTCCAGGTTGCAATGGAAATTGAGAATGAGCATCTGACGGAAGTCCCGCATCTCGGCGTGCTGCGTGTTCGGCGCAAGGGCAGAAAGGTCTTTAGTCTCGATGCTGTAGCCCTTGACGGAGAAAGGATTCATCAACATCGCACGGAAGCCCCATTTGTCGGCATTGTAACCAAGACCGATATGGTGGTAGAACTCGCCGTACTCCAGCGTCTCGCCCCAGAGGTTATTGCTGCGCGTGGTCACTTCGCCGAAGAACTGCCAACCCTTGTACATACCCATAATACTTGCGCGAACGCCCGGATTGAAATGCTTGTGCGTGTACGAATTGCCAAGGCTCACATAATAGTTGGCGAACGGCGCAACGGTGAAGATCAGTTTGTTTTGCAACAAGCGCACTTGCACACTCGGAGCCACTTGCAGCCGATGAAAACCACGGTGGTTGGCGTATGTGCGGACGGCGTAGGTTTGACCGTCAATCAGTTGCTCAAAGGTCTCATCCATAATAGGTTTGTGGTCGTAGCTGTAGTTCGCCCAGAGGTTCAGATTGACATTTGTACCGCTCCCCGCGGACGGGGTGGACTGCCACGAAAGCTGCATCTCATTGGCAACGAACATAACGGGTTTGAGGTTTGGATTACCTTGCCGAATCTGATACTTGTCAATCTGTTGCGCCACGTCCGACATGGCAGACAGCGAGGGCTGGTAGCCGGAGACATAACCTTTGTATTTCCAGAACACACCCTTGCCAAAGTCATAACTCAGCGTCAGTTGCGGACGGGCAATCCAGTTCGACTGTTTCTGTCCGGCTTGCTCGATATACGTGTGCATAGCACCTATGCCGGCTGCGTAAGAGAACTTGCCGACACGTTGCTGCACTTCCGCAAAAGCGTAGGTCTCAGCCGTCATCATAGAAACCTTTGTGCTTTGTCCTTGGTCACTTTGTCCCTTATACAGGTTTTCCATCCATTGCTGGTTGTGGCGTACACCGACCGTCAAGGCGATATTCTCCCACTGTTTCTCATAGATAGCTTCGCCGATGAGCGAGTATTTGTTGCCCTTCACGCGAGAGATCACGCACAAGGCGGAATCAGCTCTCTCTTCTTGAGGGGAGAGTTGGAGAGGGGTTTCAAAATATTTGCGATCGTTGCTACTATTGATATACGTTCCTACCACGTCGAAATACAAGTGGTTGTTGTTCGGCAGGTTGTGCTGGTAATAGATGTCCAAAGACGGCGAGATAGATTGCGTGCTCTCGTGGTCGTGAATGGCAAAACTGTCCGTGCCCTGATACAGATGCGAATCGCGGTTGGTCTTCGAGTGCGGCATAAATAGCATGTTATCGCGCAAGGCAATCTGGAGCATGTTTTTCTCGCCGTTTGTCCAATTATAGGTCAGTCCGAGATTGACAGGATTACCCTTGAAACGTGTCGGTTCACCCACTTCGCGGTTCTCAATCGTGCCCGTGCTAAAGTTGTAAGTCTCCGCGTTCGTGCGCGTCCAATAGATGTCACGCGGCGAGTAGTGCGTCATGAGGCTGAACGATGATTTGCCAAAGTTGACCTTACCCGACAGATGGTACTCGCCCCAACCGGGCATGGTCACGCCGTTGGACGCGTTGAGCATTAGATTGCCGCCCGTGTCGCGGTGTTTGACGATGTAGTTGATGACTGCCGCCGCGCCGTTATAACGCACGCCCGGCTGGTCGTGGTACTCGATACGGATGACGTCTTTCGGGTTGATTGCCATGACTTCGGAATTGCTTGCTTCGATGCCGTTGATACGCAACTGCACATCTTGGTTCGCGAGGGTCTTAACCGTGTTGTCCGCAGGGTTCACCACGATACGCGGAATCTGCAAGTTCTGCAGCAGCGACATACCGTCGTGCGATGCTTTGCGTTGCTCCTTGTTCGGGAGCAGAACCTGTTTGTCCACTTTTTGAATAACGCTCTGCGCCTCCACCGTCACTTCGGCTATTCTGAACATGGATGTGTCCATCCGTAAGGTGTCCGGCATAGAGTTGATTGTGTCGTTTACTTGATTCGCTGCCATTGACACGGCGCAAACCATCGCCGCTGCCAATACGAAATACTTTGTTTGCATATTATTATATTATTATAAGGTGATACTATCGTTCGCCACCGAAGACACCATGCGGAAAGATGTCTCTCAGCAGAAGCAGATCATCGTCTTTGACCCATTCCGCCTTGCCGTCGTAACTGCAATCAATGATGCTGTCGCAATGCTCGGTCATCAGCAGATGAAGGATACGTTGGTCCAGATTGCCGTTTGCCTTGCGGAAAGTGTACTTGACCGCCACATACTTGCACGTTTGTTCTTTCCATTTACGCAAGCACTTGCGCTGGATACCATTGACAAAAACCAGTTTTTCGCCCTCTTGCAGTCCACCGCCTTTGATGTAGCAATGCGCTGCAATACGGATGTTCCATTGTTCACTTCCAGGCATACACCCGCTCATCGAAAGTACTGCTGCGAGTACCAATCCGATAATAAAAATTTTCTTTGTCATAATTGTGTTTTTTTGCGTTATTAAACGTTTCTTTTTATGGGGTCCCCGATGTGTGCGTCGCACGCAGTGGGGAGAGCGTAGAGCAAGGCGAAAATTCATATGAGCGACGGAATTATCGAGGCTGTTAACCTGCCGAGACAATTGCCTTTTGGCACGTCGCGAGTCGTATTGAGCCTTAGCTTAAGCGACTGCAAAGTTACTACAAAAACCCATTTATATCCAAATTCTACGATTTATATTTGCAATGCATAAGTTGCTGAAATATAGCATTTTGGCAAAACAAAAATTTATATATAGCCTTTGTGGGTTTATATAAATCACTGACCACATCACTTTTTGTCCATTTTTGATCGTTTAATGCATTCCTTGTCCTTGTTTATACCCTCCCATTCTTTGCCTCTTTTCCACCGAGCGATGACCGAGAGAAGAGCGAGAGATGACCGAGCAACCATTTCTAAAAAACAACTTACTCTATTCGTTACAGAGTAAAACGACAAACTAAATATGTAAAAACGGCAAAAACGTAGGAAAATTACAAAAATTGCATAAAAATATTTGCATATATAAAAAATAAATAGTAATTTTGTAGCGATTTTTCAAAATTATGACATTATGATTAGAGAATTTTGGGTAAAAAACTTTTTATCAATCAAAGATAAACAAGAGTTGAATTTCGTAGCTAAGTCTGGAGAATCGGAATTAGTAACAAAAATGCCGGATGGCACATTATTGTATAAATTAGGTGTGTTCTATGGATCGAATGCCTCTGGTAAATCTAATATGCTTACAGCTTTGAATGCAGTATTTAGTATGTTAGTTAATCCTTTGTATGATGCGAGTGAGTCGATTATGGACTTTCATCCATTCAAACTCACAAAGGACGCACCAACAGAAATGTATGTATCATTCTATGCCAATGATGTGCGTTATGACTATTATCTCCGCTATAATGCAAACTATATTTTGCGTGAAGAGTTAAATTATTACCCTAAGGGGACAAAAGTATTATTCTATCAAAGGGACTTCGTAGAAAAAAATATTCAAGCGGATATAAAATTTGGTGCCAGCCTTCATCTTTTACCCAAAACACAAGAAAGTATCCGTGAGAATACACTTAATAATCATAGTGTGCTTTCTATTTGTCTAAAATATAGTTTCAAAGAGGATATTCTTCCTTTCAAAAATCTGCATGAATGGATTATGGAAATGTATCACGAAGTAGATGGTGACGAAAATGAAATACGTGGTATTGTAGATATACTAAAAGAGGCTACACTCAATCCGAAGAAACATCTTTTCTATACAAAGATGCTCCAAAAAGCAGACTTGAATATTGTTGATTTTCGTATAGTAAAAGAAAGTCGACTTATTTCGCAGGATTATAAGGAACGTATTGAAAAAGAAAATATTTCAGAATCTATTAAAAATCAACTTTTGAATCCTTTTACAGAGTCTGTTGTATTTGAAAATCAATCAAGTTCAGGAAACTTTGAGATCTCATTAAATAACCAATCGAAAGGAACTATCAAGTATATTCAAATATTAGAAACCTTGTATGACTTAATTACAGGTCCTCATGTATATTATTTGGATGAATTGGGAGAAGATTTACATTATGATTTGTTGTTCTATTATTTAAATGTATTCCTGTATAATTCCGACAAATCTCAATTATTGATTACAAGTCAAGAAACTTCGTTATTGGCTCAAGATATAATAAATGACAATCGTGGCGTTGTATGGTTTGTTGAGAAAAACCGAGAAACGGCATCTTCAGAATATAATAGAGGAGACTCTTTTGGTTTGCATAAGAACCTCTCTCTCTACAATTCATACCGAATCGGGCGTTTGGGTGCGAAACCGGAATTGGGGTCTATTTTTGTAGATATGGAGGATTGATTATGGCGAAGCAACGAAACACAATCCTTGTGTTAGGAGAAGGACCAACCGAGTTTTATTATCTCAAGTCCTTAAGCGATGTGTACAAAGGACTGACCATTAAGCCGGATTATCCAAAACACACAAATTTGCAAGAATTGGAAGCAAAGATAGAAGAAGGTGTAAGAATGGGCTATAGATATATCTTTTGTGTGATAGATATGGACAACAAAGGAAAAGACCCCGTACGTAGCCAATACCTAAAACTCAAAAGAAAATATTCGAAGCCGGTTAATAAACCCAGACTCGGAATATATAGCGAGGTGTTTTTCTTTGAGACACACTTATGTACAGAACTTTTCTTCCTGTATTATTTTGCTTATACGTCGCGTTCTTATAATGACCAAGACAGTTTGCTTAAAGACTTGAATAGTTACTGTGAATACATAAAGACGGAGGACTTCTTTAAGAAATGTAAAGGCTTGCATTCATACTTAGAAAGACATGGCGGAAAACTGGTACAAGCAATTGAAAATTCAAATCGGTCATTAGTGGAAAAGGAGAAAGACAATCGTAATTATACCTACTCAGAGTTAGGAATAATGTTTGAGATGTTTGAAAAGATTGAAAAATAACATATCTATGTATAACTGATGATTGAAACTTTACAAATCTATTAAGTATGAAACTCTACAAAATTAAAATTCAAAATTTCAAAAAACTTAATAATGTTGAGGTACTATGTGCTGATGCAACATTTCTTATAGGAGCTAACAACTCTGGTAAATCATCTACATTAGAGGCAATAGAACTATTGTTGAATGGCAGCAAACTAACCAGTGAACACCGTTCAAAATATTATGATGCCCAAGCGCAACAAGAATTGACTGATAATCAAGATATTATTATCGAAGGGGAATTCCGAGAGGTGCCACCTGACATTATTGATGTCCATGGTTTTAATCGACAGCGCCTTAAAGTATATAGAGATGAGAGTGGGAATGAAAAATATTCATTTAATTATCGTATTCGTTTTGGAAGTGACAATAAATCGCATAATGAGATGCAATTACATAAACAAAAATTAATGGATGTTTTTGCAGAATGCAAGTCATTTCAAGAATTTATAACCCAAGGTGCGAATGCTGAACTGTTTGCTGGGAAGGACATCGCAAAACGCTATGCGTCTGCCGCTGCGATACAAAAGGAAATAGAGGACATTGCAGAACTTCATGAAGTCCTTGAAGAAGAGGAATGGATAGAGAATCCAGGAGGAATCCCAGGTAATGTAATAAGTCAATTACCAAGATTCTTGAAGATTAAAGCAGATGTCTCGGAAGAAGAAATGGGAGAAAAATCAGGGGCGCTATATGATATATTAGATTTATTATTTACGGATGTTCGAGATCAATCTCAAAATTACCAGCAAGCTGTTCATTATTTGGAATTATTACAACAAGAAATGGATCCAAATGACGGGAATAGTGAATTTGGAAAGATGATGAATGCACTCAATAATGTTGTTGATGGTGTATTCCCTAAGTCAAAAATTAATGTATCTGCCGACTTAACAAAGGCTGATTCTCTCAAAGCAAAGTATACAATTAGATTATGTAGCAATGTAGAAACGCCGGTTATTCGGCAAGGGACAGGTATGGTTAGGTCGGCTGTGTTTGCGTTGTTAAGATACAAAAAGATATGGGAAGAGCAAAAGGAACGCAAAACACGAGGGGTAATTATTGGATTTGAAGAACCAGAACTATTTTTACATCCGAATGCAGCAGAGAATATGAGGAGCATCATATATACACTATCTGGAGATACTTGTCAAATTATAGCAACAACGCACTCACCATACATGATAGATTTATCTCAAAATAAAACGCAAGTATTAAATAGCTTTTCTCTTACGGAAAAAGATTATTCAAAGGTCATTGCATTTAATCACTCGGAAGCATTTCGAAACATCTTGGAAGACGATCGAGCGAAAGTCAAAATGATTCAGAAAATTGATGATTATGTTGCTCGCGTCTTTTTTGCTCACAAAGCATTAATTATAGAAGGAGATACTGAAGATATAGTTTTCAAGAAGACCATTTCATTAATGCCGGAAGGGATACGAAAGAGAATCCAAACAGATTATCAAATTATCAAAGCGAATGGTAAGGCTACTATAATATCTTTTGTGAGGTATTTAAAAGCTTTAAATGTGAATATATATGTGGTTCACGATGAAGATGCAGCAACTAAGGGGGCGGTTATAATGAATCAACCAATATTAGAGGCATTAGATAATGATAGCACAAAAAGATTGATGATGCATAATTGTATAGAAGATGAATTAGGTTATAATGCGCCTTCTTATGATAAACCATACAAAGCCTATCAATTTGTAGATAATTGGAATACATGGGACGATGTTCCTGATAATTGGAAATCCAAAGTACAAACCATTTTTGCTGAATATTTTAGTTAGTAATGTAAGTAATGCATTTTAGTGAAAGGTGATATAAAAATATCATCGCTAATACATTTAAATTTTGCGTGTCTCAAAAATAGTTGTACCTTTGCAACGTAAATTCGTGGCGATACACAAAAATATGCTATAATATATATGAGAATCCTAATTATAGGAGCCAGTTCCGGCATCGGTAGAGAACTTGCCATACAGTATGCAACTAAAGGAAATGAAGTGATTGCGGTCGCACGTCGCAAACAATTACTTTGTGAACTTTCTAAATATTCATCAAACATACAAATAGCACAATGTGATATATCGAACATTGAAGAAACAAATACACTTTTATCGACGATTTTCAAGGAAAACATTCATGTAGCTATTATATGTTCAGGAATAGGAGATTTTAATTCGGGACTTGATTTCGCAATAGAGAAACAAACCATTGATATAAATATTGTTGGCTGGACGTTTTGTGTTGATACAATATACAAGCAGTTTGAAGAGCAGTCAAGTGGACATTTGGTAATACTCAGTTCTTGTGGGGGTCTCCGAGGTGAACCTTTGGCGCCTTCATATTCTGCTTCTAAAGCGTATCAAATTAATTATGTGGAAGCGTTATTCAAAAAAGCACACAAAAGCAAATTACCGATTCACATAAGCGATATTAGACCAGGATTGGTTAATACAAGGATGGCTAAAGGTGGTGGCTTGTTCTGGGTCATGCCAACTGAAAAAGTAGCAAAACAAATTATAAATGCCATAGCCAAGAAGAAAAATGTCGCTATCGTAACAAAACGATGGAAAATTATTCATTGGCTTATGCGACATCTTCCTCGTTCTTTTTATATTTGCTGCTCGTAAACCATTGAAATATAGCATACTTGCTCGGGAAAAGTTTATATGCGGGCGTTTTGCTTTGCATAATTCGTAAAAAAGTAGTATCTTTGCAGAAAATTTCGTGAAAGAAGATGAAAAGCAAGTTCTTAATATGGACAATAGGAGCGATGGCTCTTTGCCTCATGGTGAGCTGCAGTGTGCGGAGGGATAGGAAACGGATTGATACTGCGGAAGAGTTATTATATAGCAGCAGGGATACCGCAGAGTTGCTGATACGACAAGTCGAGCGTCTTGAACGGTTGGACGATGAGC
>CAJOCN010000059.1:611-17582 GCA_905233255.1 Paludibacteraceae bacterium | reverse complement strand
CCAGTATTTGTGGGATTCGTTGTAAGGATCGCCGATGCAGTCGTACTCGGCTTTCAGTTCGTCTATCCGTTCGGGCTGGCATTTGAGCGTCACGACGGAATAGTCTGCGCAGTCGAAGAACGCAAACATGTGTCCGCAGACATAGAAAACCAGCACGTTCTCGCCGCTCTTGAACATGGTGAACGGCAGTTTCTCCTCTACATCCGCGCCCAGCGAGAGGCAGTAATCTCTGTAATCTTCGATGTTCATATTTTTGTTTTGGGCATAGCTTGCAAGCCGGCCTCCGTCATCAATCCTCTTTCTATCAGACTATGGCAGCGTTGTACGTTCAGTTCCGTCCAATGACTGCCTTTGCGGCGAGGCGAGAGACGCTGTGCCAGACGCCCGTCGCCGATCCGTTTCAGTGTGCTGTCAATCCAGCCGAAACATAGAGCCTCTTCCACGACCTCCAGATAAGGCAGGCAGTCGCCCTCCGGCGGTAGTTTGCTGCGGAACGCCGCCACCCAACATTCCTTTTCCGTAGCATGATTAGTCTGTAACCATTCGCGCAGTTGTTTGCGGTCACTATATTCCAGCAGATCGACAATCTCCATGTTATATCTTCTGAGTTTTAAGGGTTCGTTATTTTTTCTTTCAGTTTGTTTTAATCACTTGTACGGACGGGACATTCAGGCGGATGGCAAGCCACTGCTCCATACGGGCGAGATCTTCGTGGGTTAGTGTCTCCTTCTTATGGTTTGCCGCCTGTTTCTCGGAGATTACCAGCAGTACGGTGGAGTCTGCTCTTGCAAGGGTTATACGGTCTATGGACGACCACTGTGCGCGCAGTTCGTTGCTGATTTGCTCCGTGGGCAGAACATGCGCTTCATAGGCATCCAGTTGTTGCCGGAGTGCGCGAATCGAATCGTCGCGCTGACGCAGTTGCTGCTCGGTGGACGCCAACCAATCACGCATGACCTCTGTCTCGTTCAAACGGTGAACTTCGATGGTGGCATCTTCCTGAAAGAGTATCTGCGCATGCGAAATCCCGTGTTTCTCTGCGTTCGTATAGAGCTGTGCGCGAGACTCAGGGCTCAGCGCTTCGCCTGCCAGCCGCAGCGTAAGCGTATAAGGTTTGACGGACATGTCCGTGCTGTAATCATAGATATAAGTGCCTCCCACGGCTTGGTTCTCCTTCACAAAATGCCGTGCTTCGGTAGTGAAGCGGTTCTCGCGGACGATACTATATGCCGTGAAGAAACTGGGCACCAGCACAACGAGAATCAACAAACCGTACGAGATGATTCTCCGGCGCGAGGTTCCGTCTTTCTCTTCCACGACCGGGAAACGCAAGTACTTGACCGCCAGAAAAGTAGCCAAGGCGATGAAGATACAGTTGATAAAGAACAGATAGAGCGCTCCTGCTGCGTATTGCCAGTTGAGGCTGGCGATACCATAACCGACCGTACAGAGCGGCGGCATGAGTGCGGTAGCGATCGCCACGCCGGAGAGCACCGTTCCTTTCTCTTTGCGCGAGAGTTCCAAGATGCCGGCAATGCCACCGAAGAAAGCGATGAGCACATCATAGACGGAAGGGTTGGTGCGCGCTAACAGTTCCGTGGGATTGTCCGTCTCCAGAGGTGTTACCATAAAATAGAGCGTTGATGCCAGGAGACTGATGACAAACATAATCCCGAGGTTCTTGAGCGACTGCAGCAACAGATCCGTGTCGTTGGTTCCCAAGCCCATACCGAAACCGATAATAGGACTCATCAGCGGCGAGATAAGCATGGCGCCGATGATCACCGGAATGGAATTGACGTTCAGTCCTACCGACGCGATGACAATCGCCACAAAGAGGATGTAGATGTTCGGTCCGCGGAAAGGAATATTGCTACGGATATTGGCGCTGGCGGCAAGTACATCGATGTAATCCGTCACACTCAGTTGCTTGCGGAAGAACTGCTTTGCCTGTTCTTTGAATTCTGAATAGGTCATATCTCAAAAGGTTTTAGTATGTCGTTTATTTGGTTAGGGTGTTCAGTGTTTCGACGGACAGTTCGCTCATGCCTTCGATGGCATCGCTCACGTTGAGCAGCAGTTTGGGGTTGCTCACATCCCAATGGAACGTGCCGGAGTCGCTGTAGTGCGCCGTTTCCGATTGCAGCACATAGACATAGCCGAAAGTTCTGCCGTTTTGGAGCGCTTGTCCCGCTTGTTGATGACGATGTTCCGCCAGATAACATTGGACGGCTGGGTGCTATGGGTCGGCGCGAAAGTAGTCTGGTAGATCATGCTTGCCCCTTCGCTATCCACCTCGTAGTCCGGCAGCAGACTGATATATCCGTCACTGCGGAAGGAATAGGTGTTGTCGTGATTGCTAACCGCCTTCAGTTCGCTTACCTTGAATGGAAAGTCCTTCTGTACGTCCTTTATGAATTCCTCGCTCGTCGTCGCCCGTTGCACCGCGCATGAGCAGAGGGCAAAGGCTAATATGTAATAGATGGTTCTTTTCATGTTCTTTACATTTTTTTCATTTGTGTTTTTGCCGGATTCAATCCGGCTCAATGGACGAAAGTGAACAAATCTCTTCTGCCATTTGGTTCATGGCTACGCAGTCGGCGCGGGTGACATGGCGTTTGTCGGCATCGTACTCCCACGGGCTGAGAATCATCACACGCCCTGCGGCTACTGCATCGAACAAGCCGTCTTGCGGTTTGTAGTAGTCGCGGAAACCATTTTCCGCTATATAGATGAACGGATGTTCCTCCTTCAGTAGCACCTCCATCACCTGTTTCTCCTGCGGCGAGATGAAGGGCGAGATCATCACCGTGCCCTGTCGGGCAGCCAGCACACAGCCGTTCATGTAATCGCGCATCTCCTGCGGCTCGCCGTGTTCCGCCGCCTCAACCATCATGCGCCGCACATGGACAGGCGCGTAGTGCTCTGCTTGCAGCAGGGCTATATTACCCACACCGCTATAGACCCGCCCGGCGATCTCTATCCCTTCCTGCACGCGGAAGAAACCCGGCATGAGACGCTTGGTGGCCAGCCGCTGCGGGTTCATGTCGATATAACGGAGCGTGGCAGGCAGCTGCCGCCGCTGCCCCATCGGGCGCACGAAGGGCATCTCGGTGAAGATGGGAGGAAGGGCATAATAAGCAGCATCACCCAATTGTCCGCGGAGTTGTGGCGTTAGCGTCTGGAGAGAGCGGAGCAATTCTTGGTAGTTTTTCTCTCCCTGTATGCTCCCTTTTGCTTCTTGGTAGTTTCCCCGAATGCCATTCGGGATAAAAGAAGAAGCGCGTCCTATTTTCTTTGCTGCCTGCCAAAATCCTCGCACTACGGAACCTATCCCTACCGGCATCTTGTGTGTCACATAGATAACCACATGCAGGTGGTCGGGCATCAAACAGAAATGCAGCACTTGTATATGTTCGTGATATCTCTGCATACTCAGCAGACATTCTACCAATGCCTCCCCTAAAACCGTGCGTTCCACCTTCGCTTGGGTGGCATCGGCATCGGGGATGACGAGGGTGCCGAGCAAGGGTTCACGCGAGGGGATGGTCAGCGTGATATGGTACAGCCCGGCACCTTTCCATGCCGTATCCGGATCCTGCCATTGCCATGTCTCATGTTCACTGGTCATGCTCTTTGTTTATTCTGTTTCTTTCCGCAGTTGCGCGATGATGAAGCCGCGGAGGGTGGAATAGAACTTGTCTTGTGCGGCGGCGGTGGAGTTCTCGCCGAAGAAACGACGGTTCGCGCGGATGAGGCTCTTGGCGGCGAGGGCTTTATAGTCGGCGTACCGGGCTTGCCAATAGGCGAGACGGGCAGGGTCGGAGAGTTCCGCCTTTGCTCGTTTGGAACACTCGCCAAACGAAGCAAAAGTGGCGCGCTGGTTGGTGGTGAGTTTCTTCTTGTTCTTGTGCAAGGGATAATTACTAATGACCGTCTTTCCGTGACGGTTGGTAACATAAAACTCGCTGTCGCCGGTGAGGCGGCCTTGCAGTTTGGATAAAATGATGTCTAATTCAGCTTTTGCCATTCGCGTTCGGCAATCGGTGTGCATTGGTCTATACCGCTCCGCTAAATAGACGGGCAACCGATGCCTCCGCTCTTCGGTCCGAGCGCACTACGTTAGCACTCGTCCCGAGGTTAAGAGACTCCTCCTTGCCAAGAGGATGTTATTGATTAATTATGTTTTTGTGCCGAGGTTCTACCGTTGTTGTTCCGAGGTTCTCCCGATCCGATTACGTGTCGATTACGCCTCGTTTACGTCTCGTTTACGTGTCGTTTACGTGTTTGACAGCAGATTAATAGCGGATTTTATGCGTTTTTTATATGGAGGGGGTGATGATTACACGCCAGGAACTGTCTTTTTCGTTCTTCTCGACGTAGTTCTTTTCTATCAGTTGGTTGACTAATTTCCGTACAGCGGTCATGCTGATAGACAGTTCCTCCGTCATGTCTTCCAGTGTCAATACAGGCTGCGTCCGCATCAACCGTAGCAGTTTGGCATAATTCGGCGTACGGAACTCAATCATCTCTCCGTCATACCACCAGACATTTTCCTCTTTGCGGGTCACAAAAAGATAGTCATTATATATCTCGTTGGCTACCAATTTATGGAAATATTGCACAAAAGGCTCTATGTTTTCAAGGGAAGCGTGCGCTCCCTGACTTGGGATAGTACCCACATTCAAATCCGCTTGGTGAAGCGCTTCCAGATATTCCTGTTTCTTGCGGCTGCGGACCACAATCATCGGCAGACCGTGACGCGAAAGAATATAATTGACCAACAGCCGCGCGATACGTCCGTTGCCATCCTCGAAGGGGTGGATGCGAATATAGCGATAGTGGAAGAGTGCTGCCAACTCAACAGGCGACAATCGTCCCAGTTCCTCCTCGGAATTATACCAGTTTATGAGATCCGTCATCAGGGCAGGCGTTTCTTCCGGCGAGGCATAATCAAAACGGTCACCATAGCGCGTGATCACACTATTCGGGCGCGTCTTGTATTGTCCGGCATGGATGGTGTAACTCGTCTGCATGCCTCCGGGCAGGTTGCGATAGACGGTGTAATCTTCGCGCAGAAGTGTCTTGTGCAAAGTGCGGATGAAGTTCTGGGTGAGGGGCATGTTTGGCAGGTTCGCTTCTTCGCTCATCATCTTCAAGCCGACGTTACTTGCGGTCATTTCCTGCACATCGCGGACTGTGGCTTCGCCGACAATCTTACCGAACAGCAATAATATCTCCGTTTGACCATACGTCAGCGTATTGCCCTCAATATGGTTGCTGTTGTAGTTGTAGTCAATCGTAAAACGGCGGCTGAGCCTCTCTCGGTCTCTGTCAGAGACAGGTTGAATCCCCTGCCACGCTTTGATTGCTTTCTTAAAACTGACTTGCTTCATAATTCAATTTTTGATTAAAAGGTTACAGCATTGTAACCATTTTGGGTGCAAAAGTACTACTTTTTTATGAATTATGCAAGAGAAATCGTTCAAAAATGACAGAAATCTGCGATTTTTGCGGAAAAATCACTTTTTATTCAGTTCGTCGAACTTCGCTTTCATGGTTGGGTTGCCGTACGTGAGGCGTTTGATAGTGACGTCTTGCAGTTTCTTATCGGCGGCATTGAGGTTATCGCCGGACTTGACGAGGTTCTCGCGCACCTTAGTGAGATGGGCGATGGTTTTGTCGATCTCGTCGATAGCATCGGAGAAACGCTCGTTAGCGAGCCGGACATTACGGGTGAAGCCGTCCTTGAAGGACATGAGTTTCTCCTCAAAATTGGTAACATCCACCTGTTGTGCTTTGACGAGTGCCAACTCCCGTTTGGCGTCGAGGCTCTTCTTGGAAGTCTGACAAAGGAGCGTGATAAGGGGTATGAAGAACTGCGGACGGATGACGTACATCTTCGGGAACCGATGGGACATATCGACGATACCGCCGTTATAGAGTTCGCTCTCGGGCTCCAGCATAGAGACCAGTACGGCGTACTCACATCCTTTCTTGCGGCGGTCGGCATCGAGTTTAGCGAGGAAATCTTCGTTCTTATGCTTGGTAGCGGTTGTATCGTTCTCGTTCTTCATCTCAAACATGATGGAGATATATTCCACTCCGTCTTCGGAACTGTCACGGAAGACGAAATCGCCTTTGGTGCCCTCCACGACTTCGTTGTCCTTCTCAAAATAAGCGTAGGGCATGAGTGGCCGCAGGAGTTGGTTGAAGAGCGTGGAGCAATGTATCTCAAGTGTCTCTCCGACCATTTTGGTGGACAGTTTGGTTTTGAGTTCCTTATAGTATGCTACCTGCTCCTGTGCGGCTTTGAGTTCGGCTTCCCATTTGGCTTTTGCCTCAGCGAGTTCGCGGTCCTTCTTGAGGTACTCCTCGGTTGCTTTCTGCCGTACCTGCGCGACTGCCAGTTGTTTCTGCTGCTCCGCTTGCTGGAGTTGTGCCTGGAGGTTTTGCAGTTGGAGTTGGATCTGCGCTTGGGATGCTTGTTGTTGCGCTTGCGCTGCCTGTTGCTCTGCCTGCTGACGTAATTTCTGCGTATTCTCAAACTCACGAATATGGCGCGCCAGCTCCGTTTCAAACTCTGTGTTTCTCACCTGATTAAGCAGGGCAATATAATCGCTCTCATCTACCGTAAAGACATTTCCACAATGCGGGCATTTCAGTTCTTTCATAGCCTATTATATATTAGAAGTATTGATAAGTTCGTACGATTTCATCGGGATTTTCGGAAGGTATAGTATTTCTGGCCGAAATACGAAACTGCGACCGTCACAAGGGTGATACACATCTTGGAAGGCGTCGGGTACCAACCGAGCATCTCCACGCATAGTTTGAGGCCGAAATAGTTGATTGCCAGATTGACTGCCACGATGAGTATGTAACGGAATAGCTGACGCGCACTGTGCAGATCCGACTGCGTGAAAGTGATGTTCTTCTGGAGCCAAAAACCCGTCAGAAGCGTGATCGGAAAGACAATACAGAGCGTAGCTATGTGGGGTGTAATAGCTTGTGTGAATTGTGAATTGAGAATTGTGAATTGTAAATTGACTATCTCGTGGCCGATGACGAAGTTATAAACCAAAAAATAGAGCACCCAGTCAAGCACCAGGTTTCCTCCGCCGCAAGCAGCATAACGGAATAGCTGCTCGGATATAATGCGCCGGAAAGGCGGATAGAAGAAATCTATTATTTTTGTGATTATTTGGGCTAAACGAGCCATATTTATTCCTATTTAGCGTGCAAAATTACTACTTTTTGGGCAAATATGCAAATTTTTAAGCTAATAATTTGCGTAATTCAAAAAAAAGCAGTACTTTTGCACCGCAAAAGGTTCAATCCTTTTCTATTTTTAAATAAAAGTAACTAATCTATGGACGATTATCACCCTGCTAATGCAACAAGTACATGCCAAAAAATTTCTTGGGCAGCACTTCTTGACGGACTTGACAGTCGCCCGGAAGATTGCTGAAACCACCTATAAGGGACAAAGTGACCAAGTACCAAGTACCAAGGAAAAAGTACGTGTATTGGAGATTGGTCCCGGTATGGGTGTATTAACCCAATATCTCCTTAAAAATCCGGATATCCAACTCACAGCGATAGAGATCGACCGCGAGTCCGTGGCGTACCTCAAGGAGTGGTACCCGGAACTGCATCTGATAGAGGGAGATTTCCTGAAACTGGACCTCAATATCATTTATCCCGAAGGCGAGTTCAACGTCATCGGCAACTATCCTTACAATATCTCCAGCCAGATTTTCTTCAAAGTGTTGGATTATAAAGACCGTATTCCCGTCTGCTCGGGCATGATCCAGAAAGAGGTGGCGGAGCGCATTGCCTCCAAGCCCGGCAAAAAGGCGTACGGCATTCTGTCTGTTTTACTACAAGCTTATTACGATATAGAATATCTATTCACGGTGGACGAACATGTGTTCAACCCGCCTCCTAAAGTCAAGTCGGCTGTGATCCGCATGACGCGTAACAAACGACGACGGTTGGAGTGCGACGAAGAACTGTTCAAGACAGTCGTTAAGACTGCTTTCAACCAGCGACGAAAACAAATGCGCAATTCTCTTCAACAGCTGGTAGGAAAAGGTAATCCCATCCTCGAAGAGAAGATTTTTACAATGCGCCCCGAACAGCTGAGTGTAGAACAATTTATTGAACTAACCACTTTAATTGCTAACAATCATGTCTGAAATCAAGATATTTTATAAGGATAAGGAGAAAATCAAGGTAGCCCGTACCATCTCCTCGCTGAAGGAGCTCGACAAGAAAGATATTATCTGGATTGACCTCCTGGACGTGAGTGACAAGACGGAGGATACGTTGGAGGGTTTCCTGAAAATAGAGATCCAGGAAGACGAGGAAATGGAGGAAATCGAGATGTCGTCCCGTTACATACAGACGGATGACTCCATCGTAGCCAACAGTAACTTCCTGCGGTCTAACTTTGAGATCGAGCCGATCAACTTTATTCTGAAGAACGGTATTCTGGTTTCCATCCGCGATAACGAGCTGGACACTTTCAACGAGACATTCAAGAAACTATTCGTCAACACCCGTAATTTCCCGACGGGATATAACGTGCTGGTAGCGCTCTTTGAGACGCGTGTGGAGAAGGACGCCGACTTGATCGAGGACACCACGGATATGATTACCGAGTTGAGCCAGAAGATCACCGCCGAGTCCGAACACATGGATGAAACTCTGTTGGTACAGATTAAGGACTTGCAGGAAAAAGTGACCGTCCTCCGTCAGAACCTGATGGATAAACAGCGAGTGATCTCCAACTTCCTCAAGTGCGATTTCTTCCCCGAAGATCTCTATCCGCGGTTGACGATGATTATCAAGGATATCAACTCCCTCTTCGATTATACGAAGTTCGGTTTTGACCGTCTGGACTACCTGCAGGATACCTTCCTCGGTTTGGTAAACATCGAGCAGAACCGCATAATCAAAATCTTCACCGTTATCAATATCATCTTCCTGCCGCCTACGCTGATCGGTAGTCTGTATGGCATGAACTTTGATTTTATGCCGGAATTGCACTGGCAATTAGGTTATGCCTTTGCGCTGGGACTGATGGTACTGTCGGTTGTACTTATCTTGCTTATTTTCAGACTCAAAAAATGGTTATAAACAATTTGTAAACATGTGTTGAAAGAGGTGGTCCAAAACATGTTCCACGCTGCAAGTATCAAATCAATTAACAATCGTATATCGGTTAATGAATCGATTTAAGTCGTTGAAATCGAGAGAATTTACATCATTTATTAACAATATTAACATCCTATAACTATCATATGGATTTAAATAAAAAGGAATATATTGATAAAATAAAGAAGTTGGCTAAGGAGAAGAATGCCGTTATTTTTGCGCATTATTATACGAGGCCGGAGATACAAGAATGTGCCGATTTCATCGGAGATTCTCTGGCATTGGCTCAGCAGGCTACGCGCGTGAGCGCGGATATATTAGTAATGTGCGGCGTGCATTTCATGGGCGAAACGATGAAAATCCTCTGTCCTGAGAAGAAAGTGCTTATACCGGATATGAATGCCGGCTGCTCTCTGGCGGATAGTTGCAAGGCAGAAGACTTGAAACAATTTATAATTAAAAATTCACAATTAACAGATAAGAAACCTATCGTAGTATCTTATGTCAACACTTCTGCGGATGTGAAAGCGCTGACGGATATTGTAGTAACGAGTTCGAACGCCAAGAAGATTGTGGACCAACTACCGAAGGATGCCAAGATTATCTTCGGTCCCGATTATAACTTAGGCAGTTACATTAATTCCGTCACGGGCAGAGAGATGATTTTATGGAACGGAGCGTGCCATGTACACAGCCGTTTCTCGTTAGAGGCATTGCTTAAACTCAAAGCGGAGAACCCGGGAGTTGAGGTATTGGCGCATCCGGAGTGCAAGGCGCCTATCTTGGCGCAGAGCGACGTAATCGGTTCCACCAAGGCATTGCTCGAGCACACTATCCAATCGCCCGCCAAACGCTTTATAATAGCCACGGAGAGCGGTATTCTGTATGAGATGCAGAAGGCTTGTCCGGACAAGGAGTTTATTCCTGTACCGCCGGAGGTGACAGAGGGCGTAGGCTGCTCCTGCAACGAGTGCGAGTACATGCGTATGAACACCTTGGATAAACTATACGCCTGCCTGCGTGACGAGCAGCCCGAGATGCATGTAGCAAAAGAGACAGCCGAAAAAGCCGTCTCTTCTATCCAACGAATGCTCCAAATGAGCTAAATTATTAATTTTTAATTTGATCTAATACAGGCCGTACGGATAGTTCTCCGTTTACGGCTTGTTTCATCCATTGGTGCGGGGTAAGGCGTCCGAGGCGGTACCAGCGCTCATACGCTTCCGCCCATTCACGACCTTCTTTATCGGCGAGCGCTTGCTCCAACTGGAATTGCACAATGTGTCCGATCGGATAATTAGGCAGGTACATGGGGCTGTTGACCATGTGGGAGTAGATAGCCAGTAGAACGCAGTCTTTCTCGCCCAGAACGGGCTCATAGTATTCGTTCCATATCTCTGCAGCGATAGACAGCACAGCTTCTCTTAGCTCTGCTGCAGTGGCTTTCGGGTGTGTATAGAGCCACTGCCACATACGCATATCTACCAGGCTCACACCCATAATCTCGTACATTCCCCAGAGCCTCGCGGTCCATCTCTTTCTTGCCGTAACCGAGAAGCTGTAAATCTCTTGCTTGGAATAAGAATGCACTGGTCTCCGTAAAGCCTGTATTAGGTACGCCGCGCAGCATATAATAATCCATCTTATAGAGGCTGATCACTTCTTCTACATTATGCCCCATCTCATGCACGGCGATGTTATACCCCTTGTAATCCATTCCTTCCGGTGCAATCCGTGTACGCAGTCGTGCAGGTTCGTTCCTGCCCACACACGGCCACGCATGACCGGATTCGCGAGCCGGTTCTACCACTATATGCCGCGCAATCTCTTCCGCATTCTCTTTCTGGAATCCTAAGTTAGTGAGCATGCTCGCTATCTTTTTCTCATA
This sequence comes from Paludibacteraceae bacterium, assembly GCA_905233255.1. Classification (GTDB taxonomy): domain Bacteria; phylum Bacteroidota; class Bacteroidia; order Bacteroidales; family Paludibacteraceae; genus Colicola. The sequence continues at coordinate 6,532 of CAJOCN010000059.1, read as the reverse complement.
CGTGATAGGATTGGGATAGCATTTACGGGTCTCTTCAGACAGCGACTCTTCGTTCATTCCGCTACGAGCTTTGAATCCGTCGTACCAGATGTCGTAGGGCCTCAGCTCACGACCCAGACGGGTTCGGATCTCCGCGGCTACCATCTTTACCTCTTCGCTACTGAGCAGTTCCCTGAACAAGCTGTCCACTTCGTCAGCAGGTATCTCTATGTCTCCCTCAAAATTACGGATAATACCCGTCCGCATGTTCGGACAATACGCATCCACCTGCTGCATGGCATGGAAGATATCCAAAATCATCTGGTACCGGGTGTCCGGTTCGCGGGAAGCGGATCCGTTCTCCACGGTGTTGCTATACGGTTTCCAGACCGGGGCGGCATTATTGATTACGTCCTTAGGAATTTCCTGGCGGACAATACGTTGCATGACCTGATAGATCATCTCCTGCTTCTCATCCTTGGTACTTGGTACTTGGTCACTTTGCCCCTTATAATGGGCTTTGAGCTCGTCGCGTAAGTTCCAGTGACTCAGCAGTTTCATGCCATCCGGGAAGAGTTGTCTGCTGTCTTCGGTACGCAGGCGATCCATGCAGATATTATAATCCGCTATATAATTCTCTCCTGCTGCCAAAGACTCCGTGAAAGCCGCTTGCACTTTTGCCGGAATACGGCTTGTGAACACATCTCCCAACCGTGCTTCCGCCCACTCGCGACGCGTCCAATGTTCGCCTAATCTGTTTTTCTCTTCCAAACTGTAGAACGGAAAATTAAGCACGGTGATAAATGCAATCTTATTGGCAAACAGATCGTCCATTAGATGCGCGCGTGTATCATATCCGGACATGATCCAGTCTATCTCGGTCGGTTCGCCGGCATTAGTCAGCTGTGTAGGTTTCAATAACTCCACCGTCAGCATGTCGGCACTCTCGTTAAGGCGCTCCATTATCCTGCTGAGGCTCTCAAAAAGGGCGGTACGCTCTTCTTCCGTTTTAGCATAATGCGTATTCACAAAGGTTCGGAATTCTTCCGCCGAACCGTCCTCATCGGTCCAGAGAGATGCGGCTTGTTTCACACCGCGCTCCATGCGCTCGTCCGTAAACTCAATTCCTCGGTACAGAGTACTTTTATCTTTAGTACTTTGTACTTTGTTTCTTTGTACTTCACTGCATCCGGTCATAATCAATACGGCGCTTATAGCCGTCCAAAAGATGTGTTTCATATTTATTGAATGGGTATTTTCAGTTCATTTACAGTACCGTTTATATCCATGGAGAGTATAAAATACTGCATGGTCAGTTTGCTGTTTATTTTCAGATAACCCGGCTGAGCGGAAGGCAATAGTGCTGCCAAGACTGCATCTAAGAGGTTTTTGAGGGCTTTCGGTTCAATAGTCAATTCGTTCACAAACGGCGTGAGGTGAAGCGACGGAACAAGCCCGTGGGCATTGAGTTCCACCTCATGTGTTTTGAGCCACTGATTGGTAAAAGCCTGCAGATCAATCGTATAGTGGGTGATATTTTCTTCTGTACGGAAGACGAGCCCCACGCCTCGGATGGTCTCAATGGGTCGTGTTTTGGTAAATCCGGCTTTTCTACGCAGGGCGTTAAGATGCACATCGATGGTTCCCGGGTCGTACTGAAAACGATTACCCCAGACTTGGTCTAATATCTCTTTGCGGCTGCAAATACGGTTAGGATGAGAGACCAGATAGTCCAATAAACCAAACTCCAAGCCGGTGAGAGCCACTTCTCTATCGTTCGTGCGGATTATTCTCCGCTCGCGGTCAAGGGCTATATTATCGGTGATTGTGATGTACATTAGAAGAGTTTTAGTTGTCTGTCCTTGAATATCTGATACCCCACCTCGCAGTTGATACACTCGTGGTGTTGGCAGTAGTTTTGGTAGAGGTGTAAGAGTGCCTGGGTGTCTGCGGCGGATTGGACGCGCTGACCCAATACCCGCCACTGACGGATGATAGAGTTGTTCTCCGCCGGAATCTGTTCCATTAGTGTAACAGCATCGAATGCAGCGTTGCGATGTTTTGCGTATGCGTACTTATAAGGAAGAACGGTGTTGATCAGCAGAATATCTATACTGCTTTTGCCTAAAGCGGGTACCGTACTGTCGGTCCATTCAAAGAGTTTGACGAGGTCTTTTATGCCGTTGAAATCGAGGATTTTGCTGAATAGCGATTCTGACTGATAGAGGAGTTGCGCGAACTGCCGTATTCGCAATTCCGGACTGTTCTGCGGACGCATCCGTGCATGTTTCCACAGAGCCGGATCCATGGGCGTGAGACCGAACTTGGATTGCATAAACCGGTATTCTTTGAGCAACGCATCCCTATCTTCCGAATGACAGAAACTATCCGGCTCCAGACCGCCCGACTGCCCCATAAGCATAGCCGTTAACTGAAAGAGGCTATTACGGTGTTTCTGCAGATAGGAGAGCGGAGTATTTATAGCTAACTGCTCGAAAGGCAGGCTGTTGGTATGAAACCCGAAGTTACGCGCCAGCGATATATAGAGTGCGTGTTCCCAACTGCCTTTGGTGATCTCCAGGAGTCGGTCAATAGAGGCTTTTTTGCACTCCAGCCGCTTGTTCAGAAGGGTTTTCCGCCAACCGTCGGTAATCAGTGAGGGGTCATGAATCAGCTGCTCGGCACAACCTATTCTGCCGAGCGCGGAATCCATCTTCTGCGCGGACTCAAAGAGTTCCGTGAGGTAATCCCGGTCACTCGGGTATTGTAACTCGCATTGCGGAATCAGTTCGCCGCGGGAGTTATACACGGGCTTGTCCGCCGTACGCACTACATGCAGAATAACGGAATCATACGCCTTATCCAGCTGGTGGTGATGCTTGACCCAATCGCTTGCGTTCACATGGATCTCTATGTTCCCCACCCACTCGCGGCCGTCGATACGTATCCGCGCATGGCTGTAGTCCGGACCCGCATCGCGGTTATGCTCTCCCACGGAGAGTATCTCCACTTTTCGTCCGTCTGTGGTCTCTTGATCAAAACCCGCCCAGAGGCAATGCTCCCAGATATAATGCAGTATGATTTCCGGCATGAAGGGATAAATTTTGTGCAAAGGTACAAAAAATAATTGAAAATTGAAAATGGAAAATGGAAAATTTGCATATATACTTATTTTTTTGTACCTTTGCACGCTTTTTTTGAAAGCACATATAAATATTTTATGTTCAAAGTTATTCTAAAACAACAAGGAATCCGTTTCCGTCGGTTCTGTCACAAGGCTTATGCCGCCTTCTGTTCTCTTCACCGTGAGGTGACGATCGGACGTGTGGCAGCGTACATGACGGATTTGGAGATGCTCAAGAGCGGAAAGAGTGTTGCTGTTTCGGCATTGCTTCTTTTTGCAGGCATCGCCTCAGCGGAAGCCGATGAAGGCGTACCGAAGGATTCCGTATCATTGAACAGCCGGCAACTTAGTCTTCAGGAGGTGTTGGTCGTTTCTCACAAAGCTGAAGTTCATTCGGAAGCTTACCGTCTTATCACGCAGGTCTCGCACGCCGAGATAGAGGCGCTGCCGATCCAGAGTGTGGCGGATATTTTGCAGTATCTGCCTGGTGTCGATGTGCGTACGCGTGGCGCCAACGGTGCCCAGGCGGATGTCAGCATGCGTGGCGGTACGTTTGATCAGGTGTTGGTGATGCTCAACGGTGTACCGCTTAGTGATTTCCACACCGGCCATTATGCGCTGAATATCCCGGTTTCATCGGAGATAATCGAGCGTGTGGAGGTGCTGCAAGGTACGTCTGCCAACCTGCACGGCGCTTTCTCCGGAGCAATCAACATTGTGACAACCTCAGTTCTACGGACGGCCACCGGCAGTCCGATCGAGCAGAGCTCTTCACCCGCTCAAGGGAGGGAGCACAATGTGCGGCTCAAACTGACGGCCGGCATGAACGGGTTGGTTAATCCTCAGGTGGCGGCTACCCTTGCTATTCCTGATAAATCCTCCTCCCCTGAGGGGAGGTCTGGAGGGGTTATCAACCTCTCTGCCGAGTACAGCCGGGCGGACGGGTATTATGCGCCAAATCCGACTGAGAAAGAGGCGAAAGCCTGCAAAAACAGTGATTTTAAGTTAGCGAACCTCTATTTCCAGACCCGTTGGCGTGGACTGGACGTACAAGCCGGCGCGCAATGGAAAGATGCAGGCCTCGGAATGGGGTATGGTTTCGGCTCCCAGGACCAGTTTGACGCTACCCGTACTGCTTTTGCATCCGCCAAATACGAACATCGATGGGGTGCATGGCGGTTAGATGCACAAGCGGCTTATCGGGCTAACTACGACCGCTACGAGTGGCATAGAGGCCAGCGGCTGTACGGCAATTTTCATTTTGCCCAGACCGCCTCAGCTGCTCTTGCAGCGCATTATGCCTCGCAGATAGGAACAACCTCTTTCGGCGTGAGTGTACGCAATGAGAACATGCATTCCACCAACCTTGGTGACACCATTAACCCGAACGGACAAGTGCCCAATGTAGCGGATTTTCCGCTGTCCGAAGTGCGCGTACTGGATCTCGTCAAAGGCGGTAACCGGTTTCATACCAACTACTACGCCGAGCAGACGTTCTACTACGCAGGTCTCTCCGCTTCCATCGGCATAAACGGCACCTATAACACGCAGTTCGGCCATCATTTAGGCGGAGGTGCGAACATCGGTTATACCTTTGAGAAAGCCGGTACGCTTTATGCCAATGCCAACCGCTCGCTCCGTATGCCGACTTTCACGGATCTGTACTATAATGCCGGAAACCAACTCGGTAACCGTGACCTCAAACCCGAGGAAGCATGGCTGCTCTCCGTGGGGTATAAGGGAAACCTCTCCCAAGGAGATGGAGGAAGATTTTCTTGGGCTGTCGATTGGTACTACCGTTGGGGAAAGAATATCATCGACTGGGTGTATGTGCCTACGGACACCAAGCGTCCGTACCATGCCATGAACCAACAGCAGGTGAACGCCACGGGTGTGGAGCTGAGTGTGGCGTATAGGTGGAATGAATGGCTGCGGTGTATCTCCGTCGATTATGCTTACACGTATCTGGATCTGGACCTCAAAGAGGCGGGTTCGCGGTACTTGGACTACCTCAGCCATAAGGTTTCGATCCACTTGGAGCATGGTATCTACAAGGGTTTCGGTGCCTCGTGGACGGTTCGTTTCCAGAAACGTGAGGGGCAATACAATAATGCCGAAGGAGCGGTGGCGGACTATCAGCCGGTGTGGCTGTTGGACGGTTCAATCTTCTGGCAGAACAAGTTCCTGCGCGTCTCGGCGGATTGTACGAACATGACCAACACCCGCTATTACGACTACGGAGGAATTCTCCAACCGGGAGCGTGGGCGAAAGTATCGATTAAAGCGATGTTGTAAGCACGATCGGCAGATGGTCTGAGAACCCGTCTTGCTGATAGTGAAAACCATTGAAGTTGCGTTTGGGTCTGAGGCCGAGATATTTCTCATCCGGTTCTTGGATCCATTCTGCATTATATACCTGCACTATGCTGAGGCTGTCCAGAGCGGGCGAGGTGTAGAACCGGTCCAGACACGTCCAGCGACCATGGTACTTGTGCGTACCGGTCTGCTTTCCATTAACCGGTTTCCGATACCTCACACCCCGTAACCCGTCGTCTTCACTATTCATGTCGCCCATAACGATGATTTTCGCTTTCGGGTGAAGGGCATAGACGCTGTCTATGGCGGTCCGGAGTACAGTCTTCACCGCTGTTCGTTTCCATTCGCTTTCTGCGGCTCCGCCGCGCTGGGAAGGTAGGTGGCATACAAAGAGGTGCAAAGTGTCTTTTTTATCCACTTGTGCGCAGACATAGAGGATGTCGCGGGTAGGGAATGCGTCTATTGAAAATGCTCGCGTCCGAATGGTGTCCACCCTACTCTT
>CAJOCN010000059.1:0-499 GCA_905233255.1 Paludibacteraceae bacterium | reverse complement strand
TACTATATCTACGCCGTCCCACTCGCCTATATGGGTCAGTACGCGGGCGATGTTCTCCACTTTGCGGTAGTACCGCGTGTAGCTCCACCGCCGCTCGCCTTCCGGTGTCCACTCCCAATCGTCTTTCTCCACCCACACGCTGTCTATCAGGACGCTGTCATGCTTCGGGTGAAACAGGTTTTCCACATTGTAGCTGACGATGCGCAGCTGCTCGGCAGATATAGTGTTTATACCCGCAAGAGCCGTTAAAATGATCAATGAAACGCAGTAAAGCGCCGTTTTCATCGAAGAAAGGGGTTATTTGAATAGTTTAGGTAAGAACCGGCAGATGTAATCCTGCCAATTATCCCAAGTGTGCCCTCCGGCACTCTCGTAATAGGTGTATTCGAGGTGGTTGGCTTCCAGCCATCGGCGGTATTCTACATTAAGGTCATATAGAAAATCCTCTTTGCCGATGCCAATCCAGTAGAGCGTAGTACTCTTCATCTGTTCGCGGATT
>CAJOCN010000058.1 GCA_905233255.1 Paludibacteraceae bacterium | reverse complement strand
ACCGGCTGAATAAACTACTTTTGCCATAATTGTTAAGATTTGGTTTTTGTATCCGCCTATACATGGCGGATGGGTTAATACTTAGAGTTTCTTGGAGGCATCGTAAGTCTCAATCGTTTTGGACTGAATGACGACGGAGGTGTCGCCTTTCTGCCATGCCTCCGAGCGGGTGGTGATGCTACGCGTCACGTTGCAGGAACTCAGTCCCAGCCCCGCAGCGAGCGCCGTCAGCGCCGCAATCAGCACCGAGATGATTACTTTCAGGATTTCTTTACGTGTCATGTTCTACCTCCTTTACACGAGTTTCGCGTACTCCTGAGCGAACATGTACCCCTGCAAAGAGGAATACTTTTTCTGGTTCTTGAACGCCGTCTCGTAAGCTGCTTTCTGCTCTGCCGTCAGAGCTTTCACAGCCGCGCGAGCCTGTTTGAATTTCTCGCGAACCGCCAATTCCTCAGCGGAATACGGATCTTTCTCCAAGTCACGCGGATTGCAGATGCGACCGGTGCACAGAGTGCCTCCGCGTTTTTGGAAATACGTGTCCGAGTGCTCACAGATTTTGCCATGGTACTCTTTTACCATGTCGATAGGCTTGTATTTTGCCATTGTTTGCCAACCATGTTTCACCTCCGGTCAGCGTAGAGGGGTTTAGGTTAATAATATTATGTTAATTGCCTCGGATGTCATCCGAGTTTTTGATCCAAAAAGTATCGAGAATGTTTCGAGCAATTTAGCCACTCTCGCGCCACTCTCGCGCCACTATCCAAGGCACCAAATCATGTCCTTTTCCGATTTCGACGACAAAGATACGATGAACAAATTACCTTTTGCAAATTTTTCCGCAAAAAAAATAAAAAAAATGTACTTTCCTTTATTTTGTGCGAAATTCCCCGGCCATCCATTGCATAAATTGCAAAATTGCACAACTATGTTGCTTGATAAAATCCTCATTATAATAATATAATATATTATATTATATATAATGTCCATAAAATGAACCCGCATGGATGCGCAATTCTGCAATCCATGCAATCTATCCTCGTTGTCGCCCCCCTGTCTTTTCCTAAAATTAGTAGACAGTTTTTTGATTATTTTCCTAAGTTAGTAGACACTCTTCCTAACTTTGTTGACACTTTTCCTAAAAAAGTAGACATTCATCCTAAATTAGTTGACAGTGTCGATTGATAGCCTTTCCATCTTCGTTGTTGAGGACCGGATTGCAAACCTTCCTATTTCTTCTTTTGCTTCCTCTATGCTGGCATAGAGCGGCTCGCGGTAAAGCTTTTCGGTCTTGATAATGCCATTGACGCGCTCGGCAATGCCGTTAATCAGGTTTTTGTACTTATGGTAACGGTGGTTGGAGTTGGTTGTGTGCCTTGGACGCGGACGTTTCAGACGCATCCCTTCACGCTCTAATAAGGCATATAAAGCATCGCGACCTATCATCTGATTGCCAAACACATCACTTGCCATCAACCATATTTTACGAGCACCTATTCCCGGATCTTCCGTACGCACAGAACGGGCAAACTCCACGATAGGAGACTCGCGTTTACAACGCATTTCAAAGGTCTCTTTCTGTTGATACCATGCCTGTCGCCAATGGCCAAACAGCTTGCAGGCGGTACTTACCGACAGGCCTTCCCGCCTGCAAAGCGTTTCTACTGCTTGGCCCCAGATTTTTTTCGTATCCGGATGCCTTGCTCTTCAGCAATGTCAATCAGCGTGTTCAACGCCAAGTTCTGTAGTTTTGCCCACTCTAATTCCTTTGTTAAACGCTTAACTTCGGCTTCCAGTTCTTCGGGCGTTTGCTTCTTCATAGGCTCCTCTTCTGCCAATTGAGGCATGATTTCGGATGCAAAGGTACTACTTTTTTTTGATTTTCGCAAGCCTTGATGTGGATTTAGTAACCTTTCTCGCCAATTAAAAATGAGCGATGGGGATCTGAATCCGTACTTTTGGGCGATTTCTTTGCCGGTTAATACGCCTTTTTCGTACTCCTCGATGATAGCGAGTCGCTGTTCCGGAGTAAACTTACTCTTTGTTCTTCTTAAATCCATAAAGTAGATAATTTAGTGTTTCTAAATGTGTCTACTTTTTTCAGGATAAGACAAAAAAAACACAACACAATATGCAAGAGAAAAAAAAGAATATAAATAAAATATCATTTTCTTGATAAAATATTTGGTAGTATAAAATAAATATATTATCTTTGCAGCGAAAATTGAGGTTCGATAAACCCATTAAAAGTTATAAACAGGTTATTAACAACTAAATATTATAAATATGATCGCTAAACGATTTAATGCCAAAGAGTTCACGGTGAATTTGAAAGCAACTATTCAAAAAACCGGAAAATTAGGCTTTACACAAGACACAATGGAGAAACTACAACTGACTACCGATTGTAGCATTTTCATTGCTCCCGATGAGGAAAACAAGAAAGTGATGTACATGGGTGTATTACGCTACGAGCATGAAGAGGCTTTCCATGTGCTCGGTTCGGGTAAATATGTGTATTTGAACACGGTCAATCTGTTCAAGTCGCTCAAACTCGACTTCGACCGCAAAGTCTATATCTTCGATTTGACGAGATATGAAGAAGGCGATGAAGTGATGGAAGCTGAATGTTATAAAATGGATATGCGCATCCGTGAGCGCACGAGCGAAGACAAAGAATAAGTATTTTGGACACGGATCTTGACACATTGATTCGCCAAACAGCCCAATCCATTGAGCATGACAAGGGGTTATCGGCTATGTTTGCTACCTCTGCTGAAGAAAAGCAGAGGTTGTTGTCTGCGCTTGTCTTGGCACAAAAGCAGATAGACGAGACGAATCGGATGTATCAAGAAGAACATGATGCCCGCGAGCGTGCAGAAGCCGCTTTGGCGATAGAACGCGAACGGCCATTGAACTATAATACGTACAATGTGACTTTGCCCAGTTCCGAAGAGGCGGAGACCCTCTATCCTCACAAAGGCAAATACACGGAAGTAGTAAGTTGGCTAACCGACCAACAGAAGAAAGGCGTGGATTTCTATAAGGCGGCAGGCATGAACCGTAGTAAGATGTGCCGGCAGTTAAGCGAGATCTTCAAATGGGAAGTGAACGAAAACAGTTTGCGTAAGGCACAAGAAGAATTTCAAAAAAATAAAGATTTTGTAAAATTGGGAAAAATTTCCTAATTCTTTCCCGAAAAATAGCAGTACTTTTGCACCGGATTTCCGAAAACAACGGAAGTTCGGTGTACTTTATTTATTAACACGCGAAAAGTTTGGCGGGCTTGGGTACCCACGAATGCATTCACCATCAGGCTTCAGCACAAAATTTTTCGCTACAATGAAAAATGAAATTTATCGTGCCCCAGAGGCTAAGAAGAATTTGCATTTATGCGTGGACTTAATCACGCTGATGAAAGAGGGAGACCTCAAAGTGTTGGACAGTCGCAAAGGAACACTCTTCCGCAATGAGGAAGACAAATTCACTTTTACCGAAAAAGGTGCAAAACCGCATGAGGTGCATCCTGAGTTGCATTGGCAAACGCTCGACAAATCCAAGTATGGCAAAGTAAGTGCCAACGCAAACCATGTCAAACTGGAGTTGTATATCCCGCATGAGGATTACGCTACCGGTCGTGAACTCGCGGACATCCTTGCGCAACAGGTCGAGCAGATGGGCGACAACCTGTGCGAGATGCAACTTGGCGAAGTGGTAGAAGCCATCCGTGCATTAAAAATCGTAAATGGTAAATCGTCAAATGGTAAATGAACTCATGCTAATCATCGCACTTCGGAAAGGTGGTAGTCCGTGTAGCACGGACTGCCCCTTCTACACCGAGATCGGCAAAGTGACCGGTGTACGCGGTATTCCTCTCAAGACGCACTGCCGCATGACCATGAACTCGTGGATGGCAGATTGTGACATCTACAATGTCCGGTGCATCGACAAACTCGAAGTCACCGAGGAACAATGGAAAGCGATGCAACGCGCCGTGCACAAGCGTGCAATCCGCCAACGCAAACTCTATCCCGAAGACCATGCCGAGATTCACGCCATCGGTTGTGAATGGACCCGCTCTAAAGGTCGCTGGAATGCCACCAAATCCTCGAATGTCAAATGAAAAAATGGTAAATGATAAAATTGTAAATAGCTTTATGTTTTGTTATCAAGAAAGCGTAAGCAAAGGCGCTCCAAAACTTTGCACTCCCGAAATCTGGAACCAACTCATCGACAGTCCCGAAGTGTCTAACATCTGCCGTCGTATCTCCGCGCTCGACCCAACCGCCGAGGACTACAACGACCGCAAGCAAGCCCTTAAACGTCGCTTGCCCATCATCATCCCGCACGCCGCATCGTTCGCTAACGGCAAACGCATCTCCGCCGATGCCATCCCCTCCGGTCTCGCCATGTTGGACGTTGATCATGTGGACAATCCCCGCGAGTGGTTTGAGAAAAATGTCCAATGTCAAATCTCAAATCTCAAATCAAATAAGATTTATCTCGTTGCCATCACCGCAAGCGGTCACGGCTTGCGAATTAGTCGGGTGCTCCGGGCGTCAGCGCGGAGAAAACAGCGTCCATTGGGTCGGATAGTATCCGACAACTCGAATCCATCGAAGCCGCCCAACTCCGCATAGCTACCGCGCTCAACATCCCTGAATACGATTCCGTCACCAAAGATCTCGCGCGTGCCTCGTACGTCGTTCCCCGCGATTACATCCTTTGGATTTATACCGATGGTCTCTTTTCCGCTCAATCGGGGTCCCCGACGGGCGCTAACGACAGTGCGTCCGATGGGGAAAGCGGAGGCAATGGTCGCACCTACGATTTAGCGGAGCGGTATCGTTCTTGCGATCCATTTGCCGAACGCGCAGCCCTCCCACCGCATGTTAATTCTTCGTCAATTAGACCCGAATCTAATTTGGAAAACTTGCTCCAATACCGTGGCATCCCCTACAGCGCGATCGTCCAGCAACTCATGCTCTCCATCGGAGCCGCAGAAGGTGCCGTCCAAGGCGAGCGCAATACGGTCTATTTTTCCCTTGCCAACTACATGCGCTATATCTGCGATTTCAATGCCGATCTCTTGCTCCGTATTCTGCCCGATTTCGGTCTATCCGAGGGCGAACGCCGCCAAGCCATCTCCTCCGCTATCGGTCGTCCGCGCAAGTCTCAGATTCCCGTCGTCCTGCAATCGTCCATAGCCATCTGCGAGCGTGAACAACTCTCTCCCTCAAGGGGAGAGATGGAGAGGGGTTGTGATCTCCCGCTCCCCGAACTCCCACGCCTGCTAAAACTCGTCTGCCGCCGTTTGCCCGAAGACTACCGCGCAGCGATGATTATCGCCAGTCTCCCAATCCTCGGCACATTGGCAACCCGCATCCGCTTCGAGTACTTGGATCGTCAGGAACAGTCGCTCTCCTTCTTCTCTTGTATCACCGCTCCTGCGGCATCAGGTAAATCCTTCATCCGCAAACCTCTTGATCTCCTCCTCACTCCCATCAACGAGCAAGATGCCATCGAGCGCGAGAAGGAACAGGCGTACAAGGAGAAACTGCGCGCCTCGAAGAACTCCAAGAACCAACCGGAAGATCCGCACGCTTGTCCGCGTAACAATGGTGTCGCCATCAGTATCGCCAAGCTCCTCCAACTCCTAACCTATGCCGAAGGCAAACACCTCATCGGCATAGGCGAAGAAATGGACACGCTGGTCAAGTCCGAACGTGCAGGTGTCTGGAGCCAGAAATCCGACATCTACCGTCTCGCTTTCGACAACGCGGAATATGGGCAGGCGTATATGAGCGATGCATCATTCAACGCGCACATCAAGGTCTATTACAACCTGTTGTTAACCGGCACACCCAACAGCATGAAGCGGTTCTTCAAAGATCTCGAAAACGGTCTTGCGACGCGTGTGTGCTTTGCACAATTACCCGACACCAGTTTCACGGAAATTCCCGTCTTTGCTCCTTATACCGAATCCGAGCGCGCCGAGATCATCCGCTGGGCACGCGAGTTAGATGCCATCGGAAAGTCTTCGTCCATTTCGTCCGAATTGAATTCGGACACCAAAGGCCTCGTCTACATCAGTTGTCCCCAACTCAACACCGTGATATCCGATTGGCTCGAAGCTAAACGCCAGCAAGCCATAGATGCGGACTCTCATTCCATGGATACACTTCGCCGTCGTGCAGGTGTCATCGGCTTCCGCGCAGGTATGCTCTGCTATCTCCTTGAAAACCGCAAGTTCACCAAGACTGTAGGTCAGTTTGCCGAGTGGGTTGCCGAGTATGTCTTCCGCAATCAGATGGAACTCTGGGGAGAACAGATGGAGCAAGAACTGACCGGTGCTTTGGACATCATCTCCGGCGAACGAGGTGCAGCGTCTTCACTCCTCGCACTCCTTCCGCAGGAGTTCGCCACTGCCGATCTCATCAAGCTCCGTGCCCGCAAAGGTCAATCGGTCACACCAACCAGTATCAACTCGCTTCTCTGTCGCTGGCGCAAACTCAACCGCATCGACAAAACCGCCGATGGCAAATGGAAACGACTTAAGTAGTAAAAATCGGGGCGGCCTATTGAGGTCGCCTCGATTGCATAAATTGCAAAATTGCACAAAATTTTGTGTTCTTATCTCGCTCTGCTTGAACGATTCTTTCATTGCATCTGCCTATCTCGGCCATTCCTGCAAATAAATTTGCATATTTGAAAAAAAAGTTGTATCTTTGCACGCAATTTTGCGTGCGAACCACAATCGCACATAAAACCCGCTGAGCTCAGTAGCGTAAAAAAGTGAGTACATATTGGAATATTAACAGCGTTTTATTACGCTTTGTTCTTGGCTCCTTTGAATCCCGAAAATTCAATATAAATTATAGTCAAGGCAATGCAACGATAGACTGCTGCTTATATATGCGTACACATACCTTAGGGTGTGTTGTAGCTATATATGGCGTGGCTTCTGAGTTGCTTGACCTACTATAATGGGCAATTTTTTCGGGAGCCTAAAGGAGCGGGACAAGTAACATTGAAGCCCGCTTTTTTGTGGGCATATACCAACCGATATAGTGTATGGCAAAACTAAGTAGGACAGAACTTCGCGATGCAGTATTAGAAGACAAATCGCTTTCAGAAGAAGTTAAAAGGCAGTTATTGGATCTTATTAAGACTCCAACCTTTGGTCTTGTGTGGGAGGAGAAAACCGAAGACGTGATTGAGAACTTGCGCACAGAACTGCCGGTGCTCACAGAGGTAAAAGACCATGCAATTATTTCCGAAGATCCGCAAGCACCTAATCATGTGCTTATTGAGGCAGACAACCTCGAAGCCTTAGTTGCTCTTACTTATACACATGCCGAAAAGTTTGATGCTATCTATATTGATCCTCCTTACAATTCTGGTGCTACAGATTGGCGTTATAATAATGACTATGTGGATAGAGATGATGCGTATCGTCATAGTAAATGGCTATGTATGATAGAGCATAGATTACGAATTGCCAAACGTCTCCTAAATCCTCTCAATTCAGTTCTTATTGTTACGATTGACGAGAAAGAATATCTGCATTTAGGATGCTTGTTAGAGCAAGTATTTCCAAATGCTCATATGCAAATGATAAGCAGTGTCATTAACACAGCAGGTGCTACGCGCGAGAGCGAATTTGCAAGAACAGATGAATATTTATTTTTTGTTTATATTGGAGAAGCAAAACCGCAGCCATTAGTCCTTGGTAAAGAATGGCAGATAGGAAAGAACTCTAACCAAGGACATATAACATGGGACTCCTTACGTCGCGCTGGGAGTGGCAATAAGAGGAGTGATAGCCCTGGTTGTTTTTATCCAATCTATGTCAATGAAGATGGAACAAAAATTATTTCTGTTGGAGACGCTCTTCCGGCTCATTTAAAATTGGACGCTATTGTTCCACCTGAAGGCATAAAAGCCATATGGCCGATTTTAGACCACGGGATAGAAGGACGATGGCAGACCTCACCAGATAATCTTAGGGAATTAATTAAGAAAGGTTTTGTTAAGTTGGGAAAATTCTCAGGAGAACATTCTATGGCTATTTCTTATTTAAAAAGAGGAGAGCAGCAGAAAGTAGAGACTGGATTTTATGAGGTTATTGGACATCGCTCTGATGGTTCTGTTATTGTGAACGATGACATCGCGGATGCTGCAACAATCCCTGGGACTCAATGGAATATTCCTTTACATAATGCGAAACAGCATGGGACAATCTTGTTAAACTCTATTATTGGAAAGGATAAGTTCTCCTTCCCAAAATCATTATATGCGGTCCATGATTCGTTGAGGTTTTTTGTAGCCAATAACAAATCTGCCAAAATCCTTGATTTCTTCGCAGGCTCCGGTACGACTATGCACGCAACGATGATGCTTAACCAAGAAGATGGAGGACATCGGCAATGCTTCTTGGTAACTAACAATGAAAATAAGATCTGCGAGGAAGTCACGTTTGAACGCAATAAACGAGTAATACAAGGTTATACAACCCCTAAAGGTGAGCATGTTGCTGGTATGACTTCTAATAATCTCCGCTATTATCGCGTAGAGCATACACCACGCAAACATACGCATGAGAACAAAATGCTACTTGCACATGCGATGACGGAAATGCTCCAAATCAAGTGGAATGCATATTCCGAGCCTGAGCGTTTTGGCTCGCTTCGAGTAAAGCCCAGATATATGCGCTATTTTGAAGGGGATGAGAATGTGCTGATCATCTATGTGTCGGAGATTATCCCGTATATTGTAAAAGAGATTAAAGCAATGCCGGAAGGCAAAAAACTCCATGTATATATTGCTGCGGATGGCAAATATGCGTTTAGCGAAGAGTTTGCGGAAGTAATCAAACGGATTGAATTAGCATCTATTCCTTCTGCATATTACAATGCCATTAAGTCTATCCTCCCGCCACCAGCCGAGGAGACAAGCGAATATATCCCTTCGGATGATGACGAGGAGATAATAGCACAAGCAGATAAGAACGATTTTCAAGATTGATACCATGATAGAATTAAAAGACTACCAACGCGAAGCGGTCAACAAACTGAAAGTAGAAGTTATTGATTTGCTCAATCTTAGTGCTACGCGCCAAAAACTGATTTTCAAAGCGCCAACAGGAGCCGGTAAAACAGTTATGGCAAGTACACTTTTGGATGAATTGACAGACGAAGTACGCAATGGAAACTGCAAGTACACGGATGTGGCGTTTATTTGGATTGCTCCTAATAAACTACATCAGCAGAGTTACCTCAGTATGCGCAATTTCTTTACCGAAACTCGTCGCCTGCATCCTGTGATGTTCGATGAAGTAAATCCGAGTGAGGGACTACAGCCCGGCGATGTGCTCTTTGTGAACTGGGAAAGCATCAACAAGGATAATGCGGTAATGATACGGGACAATGAGCAAAACCGCACACTCTATCGATTAACTGGTGTTACACAGTTTGAGAAACAAATCCCCATTATTGTCGTTATAGACGAGGAACACATGTTTGGTGGTCGTTTAGCCAGAAAGAGCGAACTCGTTCTTCAAAATATTAATCCCAAATTGGAACTTCGTATTTCCGCTACACCAATCACGCAAGGACCGCAAATAGCAGTTCCGCGTGAAAAAGTAGTCGCGGAAGAAATGATCAAAAAGAGCATTGCTCTCAATCCCAATATTCCTAATACTTTGGAAGATCAATCGCTCAAAGCGGATCAAAAACTGCTTAAAATTGCATTGCAGAAGCGTGACGATTTAGCACGTGCATACAAGCAATACGGCATCAATCCGCTACTGCTTATCCAATTGCCAAACGATTCCTCTGATAGCCTGAACACGGAAGAAAAAACGATTGTGGAGGATGTAACCGCTTATCTTGCTAACTACAAAAATATCTCGGTTGAAAACGAGAATATGGCGATTTGGCTCAGTGGCGATAAGCAAAACTTAGATGGTATCGAGAAATTCGACAGCAAGGTAGATGTGCTCCTTTTTAAGCAAGCTATTGCTTTGGGATGGGATTGTCCTCGTGCAGCGGTATTACTGATTTTCCGTGAACTGAATAGTTTTACATTTACTACTCAGGTGGTTGGTCGTATAATGCGTATGCCGGAGCAGCATTTCTACACAAACGATGCGCTCAATTACGGCTATGTATATACCAACCTTTCGGAAGATATGATTGAGGTAACGAGAGACGAGATGAACTATATCTCCAAAATATTCTCCAAAATACGTCCGAACCTCAATAATATCATGCTGCCAAGCGTCTATCAGTATGATCGCAAGACGCGCAATCGTCTCGGTAGTGATTTCAAAAGTATCCTTTTCTCTACTATTGAGCAATCATGGTCAACCAACATTACCGAAGAACTCTTTTCTGCGGAAGATTTTCTTTCCGAAGAAGACAAGGAAGATCTTGGCACCCCGCAGGATGTAGAAACGAAACTATTGCATAACTTGGAAATGGCGCGTTTGCAAGGAATTCAAATGGATGTCACCAACATACGTATTCCCATTCCGCGTGATGTGAAACTATCCGGAGAAGAAGGAGTAACAGAGGTTGTTAGTAAAGCGCGCATTGCATTGACAGAACAAGAGATAAGTACGCTCTTTGTGAAGTTCTGCTCAAAGAATACAGGCGGTTTCGCAAAACACGATAGCACGCCGGTGCTTTACAATGCACTTCTTGACATGATGGAGAAATTCTTTGGCAAGAATGAATTCGATGCCGCTCGTATCATTATGTGGTACCGAAACAAACCGAAGTTTCAGGCGCTTATCAAACAGGCACTCGAAGCATACGCAAAGCACCTCGCTCTTAAGGAATCCAAACGCGCACAATATATATACAAAAACAATGAATGGCTTGTTCCCGAAACACGCATGTTTAACACGGAGAACTATCATTCGTGCGAAGATTCTATCTTCAACCATGCGATGAAACCATTCTTCGAACAGAACCGCGTGTCATTGCCGGAAAGTAAGTTTGCTCGCTGGGTTGACTCCCAAACCGAAGTAGTAGATTGGTGGTACAAGAATGGCGATAGCGGTTCAGAAAACTTTGCGATTCCATATACAGACAATCAAGGTACACCTCGTTGTTTCTATCCTGATTTCGTAATTCGATTGAAGAATAATCTCATCTGTATTCTTGATACAAAATCAGCCGGAAGTGATGAAAATGCGCCGGAGAAACACAATGCGCTACTCAAATATATCGCGCAACAAAATGGAATGCATCTGATGGGTGGTATTGTTATTGAAGATGCCAATAGCGGGAATTGGTATTATCCTTCTTTGCCTATTGACGATACGAAATTACTCAAAGGATGGGATGTGTTAGATTTGCAATTACTCAATAAGAAAAGTTTTTGATTATGGCAGGAATTGATAGAAACTTTATCCATTATGGAATCCGTACGCAAGATTTAGACCTGATCCGTCAACTTGCGGAAAAGAACGAATTGGACACCGCTTGGCTCACCGATGAAATATTGAAAGTCTATCACGAGCAGAAAGTGTTGAACGTAGATCTTGACGATAATGCCGTTGAGAAAATAATCAATAAAGCGTTAAATAAAATCAAATAGGTTATGGTTATTAAACGAATAAAAGCAATCAATTTCAAGACCTATTTGGACTTGGATTTGGATTTGTCCGTACAGGAAGATAAACCGATTATCTTAATTGGAGGACAAAATGGAGGAGGTAAAACTACGCTCTTCGAAGCCATTTGCGGTGCTTTATATGGCCTGAAAATCAAAACACGGCAGCAATTTAACGAATTGCTGAACAATGGTGCCTTAGGTAAAGTGGAACCGCGTATAACTTTAGAGGTGACGTTTGAAGGACAAATGCTCAACCAAAAGCAACTATATATCCTCCGTCGTACCTATCTGCTCCAACAGACCACACAACAGCCCATGGAAAGTGTTTACCTCAATATGAATGGTACCACTTTTGTCTATGGACCCGCTACTGCGCAGAAACAACGTATCGAGAGTGAGCAACAAGTAAACAAAATCATCAAGGCAAATCTTCCGCAGGAGTTAAGCCAGTACTTCCTCTTTGATGCCATGCAAACAAATAAGTTATTGGAAGATGGTGTGTTTGCGCAAATTATCAAAGATAACTTCGAGAATGTACTTGGCTTTAATAAATACTTGCAACTCAAGCGCGCCAGCGAACAATTGCTGCAAGAAAAGACCAAAGAACGTCTTAATATCCAAAAGGAAATAGAGGCTTACGAGAAATTATGCCAGGAGAAAGCAGAGAAAGAAAAAGAGCAATTATCGAATACATCTGAGCAAGATTCCATCTATAAGCTTTTGACTTCGATGAAACAAGCATACGAAGCCGCTAAAGCAGGAGCCGAAGATCAAGAGCATATTCGCACACAAATTGAACAACTCAATGCACAAATAAAAGCGATCAATAATGCAGCAGTGGACTATACCGAAACGGTACGCCAGTTCTTGGAAAGTATTGAGCATGATGTCTTCCTAACCAAAATGGCGGATGCTCTTTCACTGGAAGTAGATGCTATCTTACGAAACAAAGCAGAGGTTCAAAAATATAGAGAAAATCAACTAACGCCGGCTGAGATAGAAGAAGTGACCGCTAAAGTGGTTGATTATCTTAAGACATTCTCTTTTGTAAAGGACGATGTAGATATTAAACAGGTAGTGGAGCATATCATGTGTACGTGTGATGCGGATGCAGTTGAAGATTTGTATTCTTATCTGGATGCTACGGAGATTGATGCTATTAAGCAATTTGCTAACATCAAAGCTGCAAATCGGTTTATCCAGATTGATACTAATCGCAAGAACGTGGATGCTGACTTGGCACAACTATCAAGCCTCATTGCACAAAGAGACCAATTACAGAAAACTATTACGCAGAACAATCAAACAATTATCCGCGAATACGAAGATTACGAGGCACGTATCAAGCAGCTTAAATTGGATGAGAAAGCACTCAAAGAAGATATACAAAAGCTGGATTCTCGGATTCATAGTTATGACATACAAATCCAGCAAGAACCGGATCCCAAATACGACACACTCGTCAAACTTAAACCATTCTTTGAGCAAGTGGCAGATGGCTTGCTGAAAAACAAGAAAGAGCAAATAGAACGAGAAATGTGTGAACAACTCAATCAATTGCTATTGTCATATAAGGGATATATTGATCGTGTAGAACTGTCGGATAAACTGGAAGATTTTACTATCAAAATGTACCACCGTGCAGGGAATGAAATTGCATTGAATCAACTCAATGCAGCCAGCAAACAAATATTCATTCAGGTTCTACTCAAAGTACTGCGGAACCTTGGTGACTATAATCCACCGGTAATGATTGATACCGTAATGGGTGTTCTGGATAATGAGAGCCGCGATGTGCTTATGGAGGAGTATTTCCCGAAATTAGCAGAACAGACTATTTTGCTTTGTACTACTTCGGAAATCCGAAAGGAATCAGATTACAAACGTCTGGAAACATTTATCTCTAAGACTTATACGCTTCAACGTCATGTCGAGGAGCAGAAAACAGATGTCGTTACTGGATATTTTGGTATAGCTTTAGAGGAGGATTGATTATGGAAATTGCATTAGATAACATTCGTCAAGCAGAGGGTATCCAAGATGAACTGCTTGGGGTAAAAGAAAAACTGGAGCAAAAGGTAAACCTTGCGTCTATTCCATCCGGACTTAAAAGAAATGCGCTGAATGGAAATAAGATCATGCGTATATGTTTGCTGGCGGGATTATATCAAACTCAGAAACGCTCCATTGAAAAGTTGGACTCAATCCAATTATCCAAATGTAGTTTGCGTATTCCGTCCAGTTTCTTTACTTTTTATGATCTAAAGTCGCTCTTTTCTGCGTTACTGAAAATTCGATATAAAGATTGTAATGTCAATTGGTCGGACAATCCCGTTGTTTCACGCATCATAGCGCAGGAGATGTTGCTTGGAAGAGATTATCTCCTTCAAACAAGCAATATGGACTCTTTCCTATATTCCGTAAATAAATCAAGAGGTAAGGTCTGCTCTGGAATACCGGAATTGGATTTACAGATAGGAGAGTATGAAGAGAATATGCCGGCACTTCTGGATATGAATAGCACAGCTGTAACAAACACGCAGGTACTTGTAGCGGGTGCCACAGGTTCAGGTAAGACTAATCTTCTCGCCGTCCTCATCAATCAAATGCGCACTCTCTCTATTGAAAGTCCATATCCGGTGAACTTCCTTCTATTTGACTACAAGGGAGAGTTTTCCGATCCCGTTCATGATGATTGGTTGAGACTCTTTGAAACGGATAGATCTGCTATCTATAATCCTGTAGAGAAACCACTTCCGTTTACGCCATTCAAGGATTTTACAGGCAAAACACTCGGCGATATTAACCTCTATTCTACAGAAATGGCGAATGCTCTTTGCGCATTAGATAGAACGGCTATCAGCGCAAATATGAGTAATCGTTTGAGCGAGGCTATCGTGGAAGCATACAAAAAGACTTTCCAAGCACCTATTACCTTTGAACTGATGCTCCGTGAATATCAGGCTTTGCAAGAGAAAGCAGACAAGGACGATAGTATTACTTCCGTACTCAAACAACTCATTCGTAGCAATCTATTCGCCAAAGAAGATCATATAGACCTTATCAAAGAATGTGCAATTATTAAGATGGACTCTTTCCCGAAAGATGGTCCCGTTGCGAAAGCTATTGTATATTTTGTTATCTCCAAGTTAAACAACATATACGAACAACTCACACCGCAAGAGAACGATGGGAAACGTGTACAATTACGCCATTTTACAATCATCGACGAGGCACATTATATGCTAGACTTTGATAACCGTCCTTTGCGCAATCTAATCGCTGTAGGACGTAATAAAGGTCTAAGCATAATCCTGGCAACACAGAATATGGATAGTTTCCTTAGCAAGCACTTTGATTTTTACGCAAATGCTCAATACCCATTATTGATGAAGCAACAAACCATCAATGATAAGGTACTAAAAAGTGTGTATGGAGTTTCTGGCTCTGAGTTCTTGGAATTAAAGAGTGAAATTGCTATGCTTCAAAAAGGAGAAGTCATCATTAAGGATAATATGGCGATTGCAATTGGCATGGGCAAGAAATGGAAGAAGATTCACATCAGCCACTTAATATAACCCTTCGTTCATTAGCCCGACATTTAATGTCGGTTCCCGTTGTCCTGTGCCCGTGAGTTTCGCGAGTGGGAGGATTACGTCCCCGACAAAGAGCATAAGCTCCGCTTGCTTCGTTCCTTTCGTCGGATATTATCCGACACCTTCGTGATCACCTAATCACGTGAGCGCGTGATAACGGTTTCCCCTTTCTTTCATTCGGTGTTTCCTCTTTTGCATCCGCCATATATGGAGGATAGGAAACACCGCGTTTTCTTCTTTCGTCAATTATCCGGCATGGTATGCCGTTAATTTTATACAAGTCATCCTTCCTATTCCATTTTTTATACAAGCCTATTGTTGTAGTAGCTTGTATTAATTATGCCGATT
>CAJOCN010000057.1 GCA_905233255.1 Paludibacteraceae bacterium | reverse complement strand
CTTATTTAAACACACAAACGCATGAGAAAACATCTATTTTTAGCATTGGGACTGCTGGTGGCGGTTGCTATGCACGTACAAGGTACTCCTAAAGAGGATGTAACCATCACTTTTGCCGAATGGACGGCAGGTATGACACTGGAAAGTAGAACGCCTCCGGGCAGTTTTACCAAAGAGGGTGTTACAATTAGCATGGAGCAAGGGACGGCGAATTCTTCTCATGCACCGTACTGCTATTCTACTACTTATATGCATAATTTCTCGCTATCCGCAGGCAACAAAATTCAATTTGGTGCCGATGCAATAATCTCCGGTATAGATATTCAACTATCCTCTTCTATTGATTTCAATGCGTTGAAAAGAGGAACATGGTCAAGCGGAGCGGTAACCAGCACATCGGTAGATGCCAACAATTGGCTTAGCTGGGAGGGAGAAGGGCGCACTATAAGCGTGGTGCTGTACACGACGTGCGGAATCACCGCCTTCCGTCTGCATTTTACGGAGAAGCCGGATGTGACGGTTACTTTCAACGACTACGACGGAAGCCTCATTGAAACGCAGACTGTTCCTTATCTTTCAGATGCCGCTCCTACAGTAGAGCCGACACGCGACGGCTGGGTGTTTATAGGTTGGGACGGCGCAGATTTGAATGCCGTTACTGAACCGCAGACAGTAACAGCCGTCTATCGTCCGGCAAATAGTTGGACGAGCCTTGGCGATGACCGAAAGAACGCTACTGCTACCGGCGGCTATACAAAGGATGGTATTTCTTTTACTTTCGCGCAGGGTACGGGACCCCAAGCTCCGAATGATAATTATGTTTCGTTGAACAACCCTACACTCTATGAGGGCAACACAATAACGATCACCTCTAATGACAACTTGTTAGCATTGGATTTCGGGGAGTATAAGGCTAATAACTCATACTTCAATACGATTGCTAATACTTCGACCTTTTCTTCAGGTCGGATCTTTATGGGCAATGATGGTCACGTGTATTGGTTAGGTGAAACTGCAAACTTGATAATAACGCTTGGTGTTGGAATCCCGACCTTGGATGTCTATACCTCCGGCGTGAACTATAACAAGTTCGTGAACGGCATAAAACTGCCTGCCTCCTATGCTTTCTATGACTTTGGAGGAACAGGAAGCAAGTTGTTTACAGTGGCTACAAAGAATACGGTTATCCGTTATAACGACTATGCACATGATTTTGTGTCTGTCGATACCATAGACTATGCCCCAGCGGCTAGGTACATCGGTGATGTGCGCCATTATGCCGATTGGAATAGCGACGGACAAACAGACATCGTTCTCTACTATAAAGGAGACAAGTATTCTAAACTCACGACAGAGTTACTAACCAATACCGGCTCATCGTTTGAAGCGACGGAGAACGGCTGGTTGGTACCGGGTCTCGACATCAATCAGGACGGTCGTATAGACTATCTGTATTTCAACGGCTCGCAGAACTTTATCCGTTACCGTCAGCCGGACGGCTCGTATCATGAGGAGTATATGCAACTCATGACGCCCGATGAGTTTACCGCCACCTTTGACGTGAATCAGTGGCAAAGTACGGAAGCCGGTTCTTGGAATGGACTGATGCCCAAACCGGCGGCAGACAAGTTCTTACAACTCACCGGCGGCGCGTTAGGTGGTTTCGGTTGTTACAGTTGTACTCCGGCACAGCGTGTCCTGCCCTCCAAAGCCGTGGATATCAATGCCGATGGACTAATCGACTTGGTGGATGAGACCAACGGTCTGATTTACATGAACATGAGCAACGGGCAGTGGGTATATATCAATATCGAAGGAAAAATCACGCTTGCTGATTTCACCGGTAACGGTTTCCAAGACATCCTCATTCCGGGTGATGATACCAAACTGTTGCTTTACAATGAAGCCAACGGAGACTACACAGAGACAACCCTTTTCAGCGATCTGCCAACTGACGAACAGGCGTATGCCTACGACTTCGACCGAGACGGCGATGTAGATATACTCGTTACTTTCTCTTCGCCGACCAACAATACCGGCTACGCCTATACGATGTTCTTCCGCAACAACGGGAATGGCCAATTCTCGCAAGTAGAAGAGCAGGGCTACGACGAGAAGCTACTCTTCAATAATCTCCAGGACATTGACGGCGACGGCTATTATGATTTATTAGCTTTTGACTTGCTACATTATTCCGAACTGGGTACTGAATACTATTATTGGTCAGGCAAGACTCTATGGCTCAAAGGGCAGAGCGATCTGACTTTCGCTACCCCGCAAGTACTGTCTGAACAGACAGGAAGTACAGGATTTTTTGATAGCAAAGAAAGTAGCAGCAAACGTATCAATGCCGAGGACTTAAATAACGATGGATTCGTAGATATCTGGGTGTCGGGTGTTTATCGCGGAACCGACTCCGATAAATATACCAATATCTACGGAATGAACGCACAAGCGGTAGCCAACACCGCTCCTACTGCACCCGCCAAGCCTTCCCTTATCTACGAAGACGGTGTGTTGGCTATCGAGTGGGGCAACGGTTCGGACGTGCAGACCATGCCGGGTGACTTGACTTATGCACTGCGTATCGGTACGACTTCCGGCGGTGAAGAGATACTTGTTTCTCATGCCAATGCCGATGGTACGCGCCGCAATTTTGAAGAGGGCAATATGGGCAGAAAGCACTCCTATATAATAGACCTGCGCACCTACGCGCCCACGACGATTTACGTAGCGGTACAAGCAATAGATGCCCAACATATGGGTTCGCCTTGGTCGCAAGAAGCTTCCATCGCACACACTGCCCTGCCTGCTTCGTTCACGCTAAGCGATAAAGTGCTTAACCTCAACGATACCTTAGGCATCAACTTCACACAGATGCCGGACGGTTACACTCACACATGGCAGATAGAAGACGGCAGTCTATTGAGTACTCTATCTACTTCGAGTTCAGAGTCCGTTCTCTTCGCTACAGGCGGCGAGAAACGTATCACGCACACTTTAACTGCACCGGATGGTTTGGCTGCTACGTATTCTACTACGGTGACTGTTAATCCAGCCGGAGTAAAAGAAATTGCGCTTGGTACTAATAGCAGTGTGTTGTTTGATACTCCTTACGATTATAACTTCGACGGCCTGTTAGATGGCATTTACAACAACACCGCCATCTATAAGAGCGATGCCGATTTTAATTTCACGGCGCAAAGCGGAATATGGAACAGCAACCTGTCTATCGGTTCGCCCATGTGGGTGGACTGGACGCACAACGGTGCAGCAGATTTGATCTTCCATTCCGGTAGTGATGTGTATTATCTGCCTCATAATGGGACTTCTACTTTTACCTCCAAACAAGCGGACGAAAATGTGCGTGTACTATACAATGGGAGTACAACGTATTATGATTTGATACCACCCATTGACTTCACCCATAATGGAAACTATGACGTACTGCAAGTCACAAATACAAATGCCGCTGCCCAGTCGCCTGCCATGACGGATTGCTGGATGATGACCCGCGGCGCAGACGGTTCGTTCAGTAGGCTGAATATCAGCGGTAACATCAGCGATATGAGTACTCTATACAATGTATTCCATATGTCCGCCAATTATAGCGGCTATGTGAATGCTATTCGTATGGCTTATCACGACATAGACCATAACGGATTTATGGATATTGTCTATATTCAGACCCGTGAAGAGAACCATACTGAAGTAGCTTTCGACAAGGCTGTGGTTTATCTGAACCACGGCAATGCGCGTTTTGAGGAAGTAGTAATGCCTTTTGAGCAGGAGTTGTCTGCCCGTCCGAGTGATCTGAATAGCGCCCAGTGGGTAGATATGAATGCGGACGGATACTTGGATATTGTGGCATACAATAATTCCGGTACCCCGTACATCCTCTACAACCAAGCCAACACCTCGTTTGCTGCGCCACAAGCACTTCCTTTAGGTGAGTTGCAGAGCTATTACAAAACAGAAGGCAACCTGTTTATTGCCGACATTGATAATAACGGCTATCCCGATGTAGTAACCGTGCAGGAATACGGTGCTTCCGACCAACCGTACGGTGTTTATGTCCACTATTTTGACGCAGAAGGAGTGATGGCGCAAGGCTTCCTGTTGGCGAAAACCTATAAAACGTTGCTCTATAATAACAACCGCCTCTATATCTATTCCGGTGATATGAACCTCTACGAGGTAGTATCGCAGACGAATGAGCGTCCGTCGGCGCCGACGGGTATTCGTGCCGTGCAGACCAACGAGGGCTTGCTCATCGAATGGAATGCGACCGATGATGACCACACTCCCGCTGCGCTGATGGAGTATAACCTCTCCGTCAAACATGCAGGACAGACGGGTGCCAATGCCTATGTTATCTCTCCGCAGAACGCAGGCAACGCCAATGCCGCATATCTGCCGAACTTCCGGTATATCAACGCGACCCAATACCTCATTCCGATGAGTGCCCTGACAGTTGGCGACTATGAGATACAGTTACAAGCTGTCGACGGACAGAAACGAATGTCCACTTTCTCGCCGACTCTGACCATCCATCTGGATCGCCAACTCATCGAAGCACCGACCAAAGCCTGCGTAGCCACCGACGTGACCGTTTCCTATGCCGGTACATCGCAAAGCGGTACACCCGTTTGGGATTTCGACGGTGCTGTTGTTGTCAGTGGTAGTGGCTTTGGGCCGTACATCGTTCAGTGGACCACTTCCGGCAACAAGACCATTCGTCTCACCCTCAACGGCGAGACGACAGAACGAATGATCTACATTGACCAAGTGCAAGCGGAGAACTTCGCCCTGCCGCAGTACCTGTTCGAAGGCAAGTCCACCACGCTGACTATGCCGAAGAATATGTCCGCTGCGTGGGCACTTTATATTGACGGCGTGCGGAGCCCGGTTACCGCCAGAGGTATCAACTCCATTGACAAGCGAATGGTTATCGACAACGGTGTCATCACCGTCAATCCCGCGAAGCCCGTCGGCAAACAAGCAGCAGACCCATTAGGCGACCATATGCTGACGCTTGAACTGACGCTCACCAACGCCAACGGTTGCACAGAAACCATGCAGCAGGTTATCGCTATCCTCGATGACAGCAATCTGCCGCAGATAAGTCTCGTTACGCCCGATGCCAACGGACATAACGTCATCTCATGGCAGCCCACGCTTAGCGGCATCTATCCACAACTGCGCGTACTCAAAGAGACCAACGTCTATGGGCAGTTTGTCGAATTAGCCACCGTCTCTACCCTTACAGGTTCCTACACGGACAACACCTCCAACAGTGCGCAACGTGCAGAGCGTTATGCTGTTATCGGTATTATGTCGGAAGGCACCGTAACGCCGATGTCCGCTATCCATCAGACGGTGCATATGGCTATCAACCGTGGTATTCAGGACAACACCTTCAACCTCATCTGGAACAGTTATCAAGGCGCAGAGATTGCGACATATAACATTCTCCGCGGTTCGTCAGAAACGGCATTGACGCAGATTGCATCTGTTTCGGCTGCTAACATCTCCTATACGGACTATGCGCCGACCGATGCACAGCCTTATTATGCCATCGAGTACGTGCTCTCTTCGGCTGCCGGCGCACCTGCCAAAGTGCAAGCACGCACCAATACCGGCGCACTCACGGGACGCTCGAATGTGGTCAACCGCGAGGCTTCGCGTACCATCACCTATATAACATCGCTTGCCATCCGCTCGGTGAACGGCTCATATGCCACCTCGGCAGACGAACCGGCCTTATGGCTCTATGCAGAAGTAAGCCCGACCAGTGCTACCTATAAATCCGTTGTTTGGGAGATTACGACCGGCAACGAGTTCGCATCTATCGACCGCACAACAGGCCTGCTCACCGCCAAGAACCCCAATGCCGGCGGCACTGTGACTGTCAAAGCTACCGCAACAGACGGCTCGGGAGTGACGACTACGCGAACCATCAGCATTGCGGCGATACAAGGTGGGGAAATTCCCGAACCGACCTACTACACCATCCGCTTCTTGAACTACGATGGCACGGAGTTGCAATCGTCGCAAGTTCTTGAAGGCGATATGCCGACCTATAGCGGCGCTATGCCTGTACGTCCGGAGGACGAGAACTACACGTATTCCTTCAGCGGCTGGAGTCCGGCTGTCGTAGCTGCTACGGCTGATGCGGACTACACGGCACAATTCACCGCTACGGAGAAACAGATTACTCCGCCGGAGCCGGTTTACTATACTATCCGTTTCCTCAACTACGATGGCACGGAGTTGCAAAATACGCAAGTGAAAGAGGGTGAGAAACCGGTTTATACCGGCGCAACGCCTGTACACCCGGAGGACGAGAACTATACGTACGCCTTCTCCGGCTGGAGTCCGACAATCGTAGCTGCTACTGCTGATGCGAACTATACCGCGCAGTTTACCGCTACCGAGAAGAGTCAAGCCATCGAGGATGTGCAAGCCGGTGCAGAAGGTGTTAGCCTCCGCGGAGAAAGGGTATATACCGTTACCGGACAAGAGGTGAGGTGATGTTCAATTCTTAGCCCACAAGGGGCACGATTATTTCACAATTCACAATGAAAAAAATCGCTCTTCGGGGCGATTTTTTTTGCGTATCTCAAAAAAGCAGTACCTTTGCATTGGGCAAAAACGCTGCCTAATCACATTTTTTTGCTTAAATGTTTGCATATATGCGCAAAAAGTTGTACCTTTGCGCAGAATTTTGAACATTAAGCACAAATACACGTATGAAAAGAGCACTATTACCTAAGCACGAGAGATTACTTCATGATTTAGGAGAAAACATCCGTTTGGCTCGGTTACGGCGTAATTTGCCTTCTGAACAAGTGGCGGAAAGAGCCGGTATAGCGCGCAACACCCTTATCAAGATAGAGAACGGCGATGAGGGAGTTGCGATAGGCTATTACCTGCGTGTGCTCATAGTTCTCGGTTTGGAAGAGGATCTGCATTCCGTTGCGCAAGATGATATCCTCGGCCGCAAACTACAAGACGCAGGGCTAACGATCTCTAAACGCGTGACTAAAGCCAAATAATCTATGCAAACGATATACATCTATTTTGACGATTTCCGTGTAGAGACACCCGTTCTAATGGGGCGTCTGTTTGCGCAACCTTCACGTGGAAAGGAGATATTCTCGTTTGAGTTTGAGCCCGAGTGGTTACAGACTCCATATTGCCGTTTGTTAGACCCGGATTTGCAGTTGTTCAGGGGACGGCAGTTCTTGGCGGATGAGAAGGCCAACTTTGGTATTTTCACAGACTCCGCTCCTGATAGATGGGGGCGAGTGTTGCTTGAACGCAGAGAGTCCATTCACTCAAAAGATGAGCAACGCCCTCGGAAAACACTCATGGAAAGTGACTTCCTCTTAGGAGTTTGTGATAGCACGCGTATGGGTGCGCTACGCCTGAAAACAGATATTAATGGACCTTTCCTTGATAATGACTCGCAATATACAACACCGCCTTTTACCTCCCTGCGCGAACTGGAACAAGCCAGCTTGCATCTGGAAAACGATGATGACCCCAATATGCGCAAATGGCTGCAAATCTTATTAGCCCCCGGTTCTTCGTTAGGAGGAGCAAGACCGAAAGCGAATGTGCAAGCACCGGATGGCTCCTTGTGGATAGCCAAATTCCCGAGTAAGAGCGATCGGCAAGATATAGGAGCATGGGAAGCAGTTGCGATGCAATTAGCCCGTGCTTGCGGCATTACTGCCGCCGATTTTGATTGCATCCGGTTCAATCAACACGCGTCATTCTTGACACGTCGTTTTGATCGCACGCAAGATGGTAAGCGCATCCATTTCACATCTGCGATGACTATGCTCGGCTATCATGACGGTCATACGGATGGGTGCTCTTATCTGGAGCTCGCCGAGTGGATTGCACGCAACAGTTGCCAAGCGCAAAAAGACTTAGAGGAACTATGGACAAGACTCGTCTTTAATATCGCCATCAGCAACTGCGACGACCACCTGCGCAATCATGGATTCCTGCTGTCTAAAGAAGGTTGGAGACTTGCGCCCGCCTATGATTTGAATCCTATGTATTATGGCACCGGATTAAGCCTTAATATTGACGAACATTCCAATACTTTGGATTTTGAGCTGGCTACTTATGTCGCTCCGTACTTCGGTATTGAAACTGCAAAAACTGCTCAAATCATCGATTCCACCAAACGCCATGTGGCGGACTGGCGCAAATGGGCTATGCACTACCGCATCCCCCGCGAAGAACAAGAACTAATGGCTCCGGCATTCAGAGTAGAATAAATTTTGTACACGGAATAAAGGACGGACTTCGGTCCGTTTTTTTGTGCCTACTTATGAGAAAAAACCGAAAGAAATCCCCCTCCCTCTTGCATTTCTCAAAAAAACACTCTCTAATCACATTTTTTTGCTTAAATGTTTGCATATATGCGCAAAAAGTTGTACCTTTGAATCCAAAACCCTTGTCTACGCCATACCGCCCTGCCTAACCGCCGGTAAGTTCAAGTAAGACTAAACCAAGAGGCAAGCAAGAGTAAACCAAGAGGCAACTCGGACTCAATTTATTCGTGCCGCTTAAAACTCATCGGGATTTCTGCTTTTTATACAATGTGGAAAAATTAGGGCAAAATGTGTAAAAATCGTCGTCCGAGACAAAAAAAACTTTGCAATTCGTAAATTTTTGCACATTTTTCTTTGCAATACGTAAATTTTTGCGCAAAAGTGTTGTGTATGTAAAATATTTTGTTTATCTTTGTGTGGATTTTTGAATCTACGACCTTACAATCTTGAATATACGACCTTACAATCAACTAACATTTAATTATTAACTACTATGAGAAAAGCAATTCTTTGTTTTTTAGCCATACTGGCGCTGGCAAGTGCCCCTATGGCGGACCTCTTCGCAAGAGCAGTAAAGCACGGAGACTGGTATTTCCGTGAAGAGGTGGGTGGTACCCATTACTCGGCTTATTCTGCCGGTAGCGGGAAAGTGCATTTCAAGCTTCTCGTTTTTGCGTCCGGAGAGAGCCGAAACTTCTGGGCGTACTCGAATGAGGCGGAACTCAATTCGCTAGAGCAAAATGCCGACCGTGGCTCGCGCTGCTGGACGCATCTGGAAGGTGCAAGCGACTATGACTACCCGAATTTCATGATTTTCGAGGCGGACAACAATGGGCATAACCGGCCGATAGGAGACAAGGGTGAAAACCCCAACGACAGGGGCTGGGCGCGAGTGAAGGTTCTCAGCGGTGCGATCATCGTGACCAACACCTACGACGGCGAGCCTGAACGCGTGTCCGCGGACGGCCAGTGGCATGAGTTCTATCTCAAACGCCAAGGTACTGAGGACTGGCTGACCTATTTAGAGTTCGACTGGATTGAACCCGCCGAATTTGCCAACAAGTCGTATTGGGTCGGCAGCTCGGTTTGTTACCGTCGTGAAGGCGGAAAAGTTTCGGACCAAGCCCGCGGCGAACAAACCCGCACTTTGGCGAAACTGACCGGCGGCAACCCCGACCAGGCGCCGCAACTGCAAAATCCGTTCCTCTATGTCTTGAATGAAAACGGAGCAACCGGCTACGGCAAGATTGCTATTCCGTATATTACGGTCCAAAAACCCTATCGCTATTGGGTAAACGGCACGGGCGATGCTATCCCATGCGACGAAAACGGAGGTATGCTTTATGTACCCAGCGACGATGTGGTTCGCAGCTTCTTTATCACCATGGAGACCCAGCGTTCGCAAGACACTCTGCAAAAGCAGATTCAGAACTCCAATACGGTCAATATCCCGGCATACCATAAGATCCATGATCTGGCGGTAGATGGAGTCAAGACATGGTTTATAGACTACCGAAAGAAGCAGTTGACTTGGAAAATCTATCATCCCGGGGAGAAAGACATTATGCCGAGCGATATGTTCGAAATCCAGCGTGCGTACAGAGAGGATTACTCGGACGCGACGACGATAGATGTCGTCCCGATGCGATACAACGCGCAGACGACGGATACATTGACTGACCAGCAGACCTATACCTATCTGGATACAACGGAAGCGGCATGGTGGAACCCCGTAGAGAACAGTTACAAGATTTACTACCGTGTGCGCCGCGTGACCGCTACCCAATGGGGATGGGATGGACATAGTTATGCGGCTTCAATCGCCCACACTCCCGCGCAGGAGTATTCTCCGCTTATGTTCGAGTCCGCAGCAAGCAAAACGCGGTACACACTGGCGGATGATTTCGAGACCAGTCATAAGGTCGATATCTACTTGCGGGTTTTCAATCGGTTTATGAATCCTGCGCGTAGCGAGGCTGAACCCGGTTATAATTACTATTACCTCGACCCCAAGCAGCGATTTGTGCTACGCAAGATACTGACGGAGCTAAACGATACAATAGAAATAGATATACCTACTGATAGCATCTTAAGCGCCCTCAATGCTGTGAAATTCAATCCGGATGGAGACGCTTATCAGAATGCCCTTATCAATATTCATTATACCGATATTGTAAGCACGCCGTGCGTACATTATAAGTATGAAACCTATATCGATACCACCGGCGTAACTGTGTATCGTCCGGATAAGCCCTATCCTACCAGACGTCCGGTTGTTCCGACAGAAGAGAAAGACTCGGTTATCTACTTCGTCGATGCGGCGAACCTCAATTCCTTCAGGGCATCCCAGTCGGAGTATTCCGACTATGTTCTGCTGCGTTGGGAGGCGACGGATGGCAATGTAGGCACATATAAGATTGAGACCCGCCCGGCAGGCAAGGACACGGCTTGGACGGTATTGGAGGAGGAGTATGACGGCGGTTGGTACAAAGACACTAAAGCCAACCCCTTCGTTTCGCGCGAATGGGAATACCGCATAACGATGACCTACGAGTGCAACGGCAATGTGAAGAAGGCGGAAGCCACTGCGGTCGGTTCGCGCAGCCCGTACGGCAAAGTGTCCGGTTATATCCGCTATGAGGACGGCTCGGCTTGTCCGGGTATCATCGTCACCGCAAACCGTACCAGTACGGGTGAGACCGTGCAGGTGGTAGAGACCGACGAGAACGGCTATTACCTGCTCGACAGCCTGCTGTACGGCGAAGGATACGCCTATTCGATCCAGCCGACCAGCATGTCCGCGCAGTTCCAATACAACAACACCTCGGCGGAGACGGCTACCATCACCCTCGGTCTGGAGAACTGTATTCGCGAGAATGTCCATTTCGCCAATATATCCTCTGTCCGTTTCAGCGGCCGCGTGCTCTATGAAAACAGTACGGTACCCGCGCGCGACGTGCAGTTCTTATTGAACGGCGTGACGGTCAAACGCGGCAACGCCCCCTACCGGACCGATGCATCGGGTAACTTCGAGTTCCGCGTACCGCTCAAAACGCCCTTCGTCATACAGGCATACAAAGAGGGACACACCTTCGCCGGCGACGGATATGTTCGCATGATTAATGAGGAGACGGGGAAAGAGGACAGCCTCCTGTCGCTGAATCAAGCGCAGGATGGCGTGCGTCTCTATGACCAGACCAAGGTACGCCTCATCGGCCGTCTCGCCGGTGGCCGAATCCAGGCTGAGCAGCCGCTCGGCTTCGGCGTGAGCCGGAACAACATCGGTGACGACCTCAAACTGGTGTTCGAACTCGAGGGCGACAATATCTCCCAGATCGTACACTACAACGACGACCTGACCCGCGACAGCGTATCGGTACAACTCCGTCACGATGTACGCACACCAAATAGTATAGACTCGGTGGGTATGACCCGCACGGAGTATTTCAAGAAACGTATCGTCATCCATCCCGATGTAAACACGGGTGAGTATTATGTGGACCTGTTCCCGGTTAAATACAAGATCACCCAGGCTACAGCCCGCGGCTATGCTACCCTCTATGCGGACGGCAAGACCTCGGAGACGCTCGATCTGACCGAAGCCCCGCTGCATCACCGGACCAATACGATGGACAGCAAAGAGGTGGATTACAACGAGACCTACAGCATCACCTATCATAGTCCGATCACGGTTTCCTATACCCAGATGCAGTATGGTATGCCGTTGGATTACTATGGTGTAAAAGACTGGCAAACCCAGGCGCTCAACGGCGATGAGGTAAGTGTCGAGCTGGTAACCAAAGACACCCTCGGTCAGAACAGCTACCTCTTCGGCGCACCGGTATTCCCGGTAGGCAACTATCAGTTCCAAGTCACCGCGCACGAGAACTACTATTATAATAATGAACGCGCGAGCGTACCGGATATTGTCTATCTGACGGGCGGCAACCTGAAGGTGTATAACGGTCTGCGCAAGACGACGGATATCTTCACCATGCCGCTGGATGCCAACGGTTCGGCGCTCATCAATGCCACTATCGACCATGTGACCTTCCTGCAAACGGGTGACAACGCCCTCCATTCGCTGGATTTCTCGGTCGAGAGCGAAGGTGATTACATCAATGCCGAATCGCTGCGCGCCTATGTATTGGGAGCGGAAGAGAAAGCCCAGGATATTCTGGCAGTCGATACTACGGCTACGGGTATCACGCTGCTCGATATTCTCCGTGACCCTCCCGGAAGCGGTTCGTTCGCTACGCTGGCTGCCGGTACCAAGTATAACGTCAGCTACAAGCAGTATTTCAACTACCGCTTCGGTCTCAACCTCAAATTCACATATGGTAACAACACCCAATATTTCGTAGGCTCTTATGCCGGAACTCCCGTGGGCGGAACGGAGCTGGGTATCATCAATGTGGTACAAAAGACCTCGGATTTCACCCTGCCTATCTCGATGCAATATATCGGTAACGGCAGAGCCGAATACGAGTTCACCACCTCTTCTACCATCTCTACCGGCAGAGATCCGGTAAATGTCGGCGCGATGGCGGATGTATATATCGGTGTGACCAACGGTATCATGACGAGCAAAGCGGATGCGTTCCGTATCGTGGACTCTGTATCCTATGAAATGCTCAAGGCGCAGATAGACAACGAGAACGTACGCGTCGTACAACAGGGCAGGGACACTGCCGGCAAGCCGTGGTATCTGATGCGGACGGAAGATGTATTGTTCAAGCACGGCATTCTGTCCTCCTTCTCTTATACCCAGGAGCATGTTTTGAATACCGTCATTCCCGAGCTCTACTACCACCTCAGAAGTCTGTTGCATACGGGCAGCCGCGCGGACGCCGTGGCTTTGGCGGAAAGCACGAAGCAACCTGTCTATTGGAGTATGGTAGGTCCCGAGGACGAACACTTCGGTCTGAACGCTTACTACGAAATCATCAAGCCGGAAGGCTATAAAAAAGTCGTTATTGACCAGATCAGCGCCGACACCAAGGCTATCAACAACTGGATCGGCATCATTGCTACCAACGAGGCGGAGAAAGTGAACACCGTGTCGGGTACGCCGCTGCAGACCATCTCCCTCAATGGCGGAGTAACGCAGTCCTATTCGGAGAGTTATGCCTATGCAGAGTCGCGTTCGGCATACATCGGCTATCCGTTCATCAGTATGCAGAGCGGTGAGGCGCAACGAGAGGGAATGGGCGGATTTGCGATTTCTTTCCTCAAGGACAAACTCTTCCCCTCCGTATGGACGCAAATAGACGATTACCTGACGGTAGCGAAAGCAGCTCAAGCTGCCGGAGGCAATGGTAACGAGGCTATACAGGCGGAGATAGGTTCTGCCAAGTTCGGCTTCGAATGCGATCCTATCATGGATTTCAACAAAACACTCCCTGAGAACGGAGAGACCACCGGTGCAAGCAAGACGACCAACTATACTATTTCTCTCGGCCTCATGGAACATCTGACATTCAATGTCTATAAGTCCAAGACCGATGATTTCAACGCGCAATCCAAAGACACACGCTATACGGCGCATAATTTGGAGAGCGGCAATAAGAACAAATACATCTTCGGTTCGCTGATGTATAGCACCTTGGGCGGTGCTACCATGTGTCCGTGGGAGGGCGCTGATTCCACCTTCTTCTACCGTCCCGGTACTGAAATCAGTGCTGCCACGCAGAAGATTGAGAACCCGCAGATCGTCATCAACCGTCACGAGATGAGCAATGTGCCGCAGGATCAGCCCGCTGTCTTCACCATCACGATGTGGAACGAAGCGGACGAGACCCTCGGCTTCGCAAGCGGTCCGATGATTGCTTATACCCTCAAGCAGGATGAAAATTCCAACGTCTCCGGCGCCAAGATCACCATCGACGGTACGCCGCTGGGAGACGGACGCGAATTCATATTCACCGGCAATACGCCGATCACCAAGACCGTGGAGGTACGTGCCGGAGAAGGATACGACTACGAGGATCTGTGCCTTGTATTGGCTTCCCAATGTACTCCGATGAGTACCTATCAGAAAGCTTGTTTCTCCGTCCATTACATGCCGGTGGCTTGCCCCGTAAGCATCTCTACGCCGCATGACAAGTGGATTATGAACACCCTCTCGCCGCAAGACTCTACGGGCTGGTATCTGCCGGTAGTGATCGACGGATTTGATGTTAACTACAAGAACTTCGACCATATCGAGTTCCAATACAAACTCACCACCCACAGCGATGACGACTGGGTGAACCTCTGCTCATACTATGCGGACGACAGTCTGTATGCCGCCGCTTCGGGCAACAAGGCGATGATCACCTCCGGACGCATCGAGAACGTGCGTTTCTACGGCGAGCGCGACCCGATGGAGCAGCAGTACGACCTGCGTGCAGTAGCTTTCTGCCGCCACGGTAGCAGTTACATCACCCGCGCTTCCGCAGTGATGACCGGTATCAAGGATACCCGTCCTCCGCGTGTATTCGGCGAGGCGGAACCGGCAGACGCTATCTTGGGCATAGGCGATAACCTCCTGTTGCGGTTCAACGAACCGATTGCCGGTAACTACCTCGACGAGGACAACAACTTCCAGATCATCGGTTACACCAACGAGACCGGTATCACCACCGGCATTTCGCTTCATTTCATTGATTCGGAGCAATCCTATGCGGAGTCCAAAGTGATGCGTTCCATTTCGGATAAATCCTTTACGGTCGAGATGCTCGTCCGCCCGGAGAACCCGAATGCCGCATATACCTTCTTCGAGTATAAGACCAAAGGCGGCAGACCTTTCACCTTCGGTAAGACCGATGACAACAGGCTGTACGTCCAGTTGGGCTCGAAAGCCGTTTATTCCGACACCCTGCCGGAGAAGATGATCCCCTTCACCCGCGTGGCTGCGGTCTATGACCGCGAGAGTCGCCGTGTGCGTTTCTACGCAGGCTCTCAGGAAGTGACGAACAAGTTAGTTGCGCCGTTCACCGGAGACATGGAGTTCTCCGGCAGTGCGCCTATCACCATTGGTAAGGGCTTTGCGGGTAACATGATGGAGGTACGCCTCTGGACCAAAGCCCTCTCGCCCGACGAGATAGCGCAGACCAATATGAAGCGCCTGACGGGCTACGAGCGCGAGCTGGTAGCGTACTATCCGATGAACGAGGGCTCCGGTACGACTATCGCCGACAAGGCAAACGGTGCTACCCTCTACACCCATGAGACCGTTTGGGAACACCAGAAAGGTATCTCGCTCCACGTGGCGGACGGACAGGTTGTCCAACTGGATGACGCCCTCCTTAGCCGCTCCAGCAAGCAGGACGAGACGCTTATGTTCTGGTTCAAGAGCCCGAGCAGCAACGGTACTATCTTCTCCGCCGGACGCATGGACGAAGAAAAGGGCACCGAACTGTCACTCTATAACGGCGCACTCTTCCTCAGTAACTACCAGAGCGAATGGAAGATTGACGGCAACTATGGCGACAACGAGTGGCACCACTTTGTGATCACCATCAACCGCTCCTTCAATAACGTAGCCGTTTATATGGATGACCAGATGAAGTTGTCCTTCGGCGCAGACAAGATGGGCGAGATTAGCGGAAACATGTATATCGGAGGCAATGGCTTCGAGGGCAACATGGACGAGTTCATCATCTTCGAGCAAGCCCTGCCTAAATCGCTCATGGAGACGTACGGAACGCTCTCGCCGATAGGCGATGAGATGGGTCTGATGGCGTACCTGCCGTTCCAAGAGATGAAGGAGAACGCCAACGGTATCCTCGAGCAGGTCTTCTCTATCAATGACCAGCGTGTCTTCAAGACCACCGAGGGCGACGTAGTCGATAAAGTACAGCCGCTCATTCTCTCTGTTTCCGATTCGACGGATGTGATGGAGCTCGGCGACCGGTCGCTGTCCGCTCCGGTACAGGATATCGGTCTGCTGACGAAGATGAACTTCGACTGGTCGTTCAACAACGACGAGCTGATGATCAACCTCAACATGCGCGACCGCGAGATCAACAAACAGACGATCTATATCACCGTCCGCGACGTGGAGGACCTGAACGGTAACCCGATGGCTTCGCCTGTAACTTGGACCACGTTCGTGGACAAGAACAAACTCAAATGGGCGCAGCGCAGCATCACCGTCCGTACCTACTACGAGTCGGGCCGCAGTTCTATCGAGAGACCGATCCGTATCATCAACCACTCCGGTAAGCGCCATCAATACACCATTGAGTCCATGCCGGAATGGATGAGCGTGGATGCCGCTTACGGTTCCATTGATCCGACGGAGGAACTGACTGTTACCTTCTCCTTCGATCCCGAACTGGCACCGGGCGTTTATCCGGATGTGCTCTATCTCACCGACGAAGACGGACTGTCCGAGCCGCTGCGTATCGAATACACCGTAGAAGCAGTGCCGCCGTATGACGAGGTGGATAAGGGTCAGTATGAACTCAACATGTCCGTCTGCGGACAGGTCATCTCGGGTGGCAACTACGACACCAACCCGGAAGACATCGTCTATGCGATGTACCATAACGAGTGCGTAGGTATGGCAAAGGTAGATTTCGAAGATGCAACCAATAAGACGAAAGTCTTCCTCACCATCTACGGCGATGATGATATGGTTCGCAAGGAGCTGAGCTTCCAACTCTGGCAAGCCGGCACCGGCAAACTCATCACCCTCGTTCCGAACCGCCAGATCCTCTTCGCACACGGCTATGTATATGGATGCGGTGA
This sequence comes from Paludibacteraceae bacterium, assembly GCA_905233255.1. Lineage (GTDB taxonomy): Bacteria > Bacteroidota > Bacteroidia > Bacteroidales > Paludibacteraceae > Colicola. Next base: position 9,304 of record CAJOCN010000057.1, on the reverse strand, counting down.
CGAGAAACCGGTAGAATTTACGACAAGCGGTTCGCAGACCCAGAATATCACCCTCGGTGCCGGTTGGAACTGGATATCTACCAATCTCAATGTAACCAATACGGAAAAGCTGATGGCACACGGCCAGAAGGCATGGACCGAAGGTGACCTGATCAAGAACCCCGCTAACCGCGAGTTCAGCACCTATACGGAAGCATCGGATGCCTTCGTCGGTCCCCTCAATGCTTGGGACTATACCCAGATGTATATGGCGTATGCCGCAAACGGCAATATCCTGCGCCTGAGCGGTGAACTGCTGGAGGAGGCAAACAAACAGATCTCGCTGCGCGGCGACGGTCAGTGGAACTCCTTCCCGTGCCTCTTCGAGCAAGTAACACCTGTTACCGAGGCGCTGGCGGACTACTACGACAAAGCTTCTGCCGGTGACCTGCTCAAAGCGCACGACCGCTTCGCTGTCTTCTCGTCCGACAAGAAATGGGAAGGCGACCTCAAGACCCTCCATCCGGGCGAGGGATACCTCTTCCGCCGCATGGGCCTCGGTACCGTCACTGTCCATTTCTACAACAAGACATCCACCGGAGCACCGAAGAAAGCACCAAGTACCAATGTACAAAGTACAAGGGAGTTCTTCTCCAACCCGAACGCTTCGTCCAACATGACGATGATCGCGCAGGTAGAGATGTCAGCATTCAGCACGCAGCCTTCAGAGATCCGCGCCTACATCGGCAATGAGCTTGTTGGTGTTGCCGCGCCTATCGACTCGCTCTACTTCCTTACCATCCAGAGCGACGCAACCGGTGCCCCGATACGCTTCGAGACGGAGGACGGACAAGTGCTCAATGTTCAAATAAATGAACCAATGGCAAATGAACAAATAGTAAATGTTCCTGACAGCCATCATGGCTCGCTGAAAGCTCCGGTTATCTTGACTCCGGACGACAACCGCCCGCGCAAGATCATTGAGAATGATCATGTAGTAATTATCAGAAACAACGAGAAATATGATGTTACAGGTAAGAAATTGTAAATTGATTCTCCTTGCCGCCCTGCTGATCGGGGCGGCAGGGAGCCTTGCCGCTTCAGGTTTCTTTACCATCAATGCGGAAGGGGATCGTGTGCAGTTCGCAGACGAGAACCTGAAAGTCGATAACAAAGAATATTTTCAATGGAGCGACTTAAGCACACAAGTTCCTTTTGGTCAGCGTGTGTTGACACAAGCCGAATGGTATTATTTATTCCAAACGCGCACCAATGCGTACCAACTTTATGCCTTAGGATGTATTAAAACGAGTACTGATCCGGAGACATATCAGAACGGCTTGATCATCCTGCCGGACTACGAGACGTGGGTACAACCCGACGGAGTGAAGGCATTGAATGTGGACCACACGCAAGATGGCTATGAAAAAAATACGTATCCTACTGCCGACTGGAATGCCATGGCGGCTGCGGGTGCAGTATTTCTTCCATGTATGGGATACTCGACCGACGGTACTACCGGTACATATGAAACGACGCATGGTACCTATTGGACATCAACGGAATATGCAGCAGGCGATCCGTATTTCATACAATTTGACGAGCAGAACTTCTATGATAATATGCATAATTCGACAGCAGGAGATGTGTATCGTTCTGTCCGTACCGTAAAGGCAGCACCGGCAATCCTCAGCGAGAATGACGAGCAGTCGGAGTTTGCAGCCAAGAAAGCATTGCTGCAGACCACCGCCAGTACGGAGGCCTATATCATACGCACGCTCCGCAAGGCGGGATGTTTCAACACCCTCATCCTGCCGTTTAACGTGCCTCGCCACTCGGCGGAGATAACGTGGAGGTCTATACCTTCACTTCGGCTACTGTTGAAGACGGAACTTTGCAGTTGGATATTGCGCCTGTAACGTCCAATAGCCTTTCCGCCGGTACGCCCTACCTTATCCAATGGGATAACACCGGCGAGGTGATCAAAGTAATGCACTTCACCGGCATCACATCATGGGACAGCAACGATGCGGATAAAAGCGTCGGCACCGGAGATGTGAAGTTCATCGGCTTCTACGGCAAGAAGCATATTACCGATGACACCAACACCGCCGGAGACCAGCACCTCAACCTCTTTCTGGGCGCTAACAACGAGCTCTACTGGCCTACTGACGGGAATGACGAGAAGGCGAAGATGCTTGGCTTCCGCGCGTATTTCAATATTACTACAAGCAGTCCGAATCAGCTGCCTGTCCGCAAAGGTATGCCAGCCGCGCTCCGTATCCAATCTACGGCGACAGGAACCTTCACCCCTACCCTCTCCCGGGGAGAGGGCGAGAAGATCCTCCGCGATGGTCAACTCTATCTGATGTACAATGGAGCCATGTACAATGTACAAGGGCAGAAAATAAAGGAAGGAGGGCTGCAATGAAAAAATATATTTCCCCCTGTACAGAGATAGTCCCTGTACAGTTTCAATCTTCTCTCCTATCAGTAAGCACGATGTCCATAAAAGACAACGGAGAAAGTCAAATAAATGCTTGGTAAACAATCAAAAAACAATAAGAATATGAAAAATAATCTTATCACGAAGCGTTCTCACGGCAGAGCAGTCTCTTTTCTCACCATGTTAGTGATTTGCGCCTTTGCGTTTTCGGGCTGCAAAGATAGTAACAGCAGCTCCCCCGCTACCATGTACGGCAATGTGTCCAACCCTGGTTGGACGGTATCGGAGAACTACGATTATACCGCCTCCATGACGGCGGTCGTCAAGGTCGATTTGGCTGCCCTCTACCCGATTTCAGCCAAGGACTTCGTACTCGAACAGAATGATGTACTCGCGGCTTTCTCCGGCGAGACCTGTCTGGGGGTAGCCTCTCCGCAAAACGGCTTGTTCTTCTTGTATATCGCCGGTCCGGCTTCTGCCGGCACCGGGGTATCTCTCCGCTACTACTCGGCGCACTACAAAAACCTCTTTGTGGCGAAGGACGCCTTTGACTTCAAGAACGACAGCCATCTGGGAACAGTGGCAGCTCCGTTAACGCCTAATTTCGTAGTGGAGAAATGACACTGATGATCCTGCTTTTCGTGCTCATGCTGTTCGTGCTGTGGCTCGGTTCACGGCACGGCGGCCTGGCACTCGGCGCCATCTCAGGACTGGGATTGGCGGTTATGGTCTTTGTCTTCGGGCTCAAGCCCGGAACACCGCCGACTGATGTGATTTATATCATCATCGCCGCCATCACCTGCGCCGGAATCATGCAGGCTGCCGGGGGCATGGACTGGCTCGTGCAACTCGCTGAGAGAATGCTCCGCAAACACCCCGATCGCATCACTTTCCTCGCACCCCTCGCCACTTTCCTGCTTACCGTCCTCTGCGGTACGGGCCACGTGGTCTATATGCTCATGCCGATTATCTGCGACATCGCGCTCAAGAAGGGCATCCGTCCCGAGCGCCCTTGTGCGGTTGCTTCCGTGGCGGCACAGGTAGGAATCACCTGCTCGCCCATAGCGGCGGCGGTCGTCGCTTTCGTAGCCATCAGCAACGCCAACGGCTTTGAGGTCACTATCCCCCAGGTGCTCATGGTCAATATACCAGCGTGCCTGTGCGGACTCATGGCGGCTGCGGCATGCTCTTACAAACGAGGCAAGGATCTCGACAAAGACCCCGACTTCCAGGCAAAGATAGCCGACCCCGTACAACGCAAATATATCTACGGTGAGTCCGCTTCTACGCTCGACAAGCCCGTCACAAAGTCCGCCAAGGCGTCCGTATTCATCTTCCTCGGCGCACTCCTGTGCATCATCTGTTTCGCTATCTTCCCCGACCTCCTGCCCGACTATGAGACCATCAAACCCGTCAAAGGGGCGGAGAACATAGAGGTGATGGATGGTATCTCTATCTCTGCCGCACACCTTGCCGAAGAGGGTATTCTCATAGACTCCATTACGGAGATAGTCGATGAAGACCTCAAGATGAATCTCGTTATCCAGATTCTCATGATCTCTGCCGCAGCGCTGATGGTGCTCTTCTGCAAGGCTAACCCCAAGAAAGCTGTTGCCGGTGCGGTTTGGCAGGCAGGAATGACCGCCGTTGTCGCCATCTTCGGTATTGCATGGATGGCGGACACCTATTTCTTGAACTTCATGCCCCGCATCCAGTCCATTCTCGAAAACGTGGTAGCCAACTACCCATGGACAATCGCATTCGTGTTCTTCATCGTCTCGGTGCTGATCAACTCGCAGGGAGCGGTGATCGTGGCGATGCTTCCGTTGGCGTACTCGCTCGGCATTCCCGGACCGGTACTGCTCGGTGTCCTCCCGTCCGTCTATGGCTATTTCTTTATACCCAACTATCCGTCGGACATAGCTACCGTCAATTTCGACCGCTCGGGAACGACCAAGATCGGCAAGTACCTCCTCAACCACTCCTTCATGATGCCCGGTCTCGTCTCCGTTACCGTCGCTACCCTTGTGGCATACCTGCTGACCACGCTGATCTATTAAGCCGTCAAACGACATCAAACGGCAAGAAAAAAACGTCCTTCGGGGCGTTTTTTCTTGCGTATGTCGGAAAAAAGCAGTACCTTTGCAGCGCAAAATACTAATCAAAACATATTAACCATGAGAAAGATTATTTCTTTTGTACTTTGTACGTTGTCCCTTTGTACCTTAACAGCCGCTCCGCGGCGTGTACACACCATCGGCGACAGTACCATGAGCGAGTACAAACCCGCTGCGACACCCAAACGCGGCTGGGGAATGTACCTTCAGGCGTTCTTCAACCCCGACTCTGTAACCGTCAACAACCGCGGCAAGAGCGGTGCCTCCACCCGCACGTTCTACGAGACGGAGAACCTCTGGCCCTCCGTCAGGAAACAGATGAAGGCGGGCGACTACCTCATCATCCAGTTCGCCCACAACGACGAGAAATGCAAGGGCGAGGACGTGTATGTGGAGAACGCACGCCTGCGCGCCGAGGGCAAGGACACACTGACCGACATGCGCGGAACGGAACCCAATACAACCTACAAAGAGTACCTGCGGACCTATATCCGTGAGGCGCGCGAGATGGGCGTCACGCCTGTGCTGATGAGCCCTATCTGCCGCGCGTATTTTAAGAACGGCGTGATCAACGGCGAAGGAAGGCACAAGTTGGAAGGACAAAGTGACAAAGGACAAAGTACAAAGGACAAGGACTATGTGCGGTGCATGCGTGAGGTGGCGCAGGAGATGGCTGTGCCGTTCCTGGATATGACGGAGCGCAGCAGGGAACTGTATGAGCAGACAGGCAAAGAATACTGCATGGCTAATTATTTCAACTGCGGCGACAAGACCCACACCTCCGCGGCAGGCGGTATGGCGATCGCCTCGCTGGCATACGAACTGATCAACAACGCGCCGGAGCTAAGTGAGATGCGTCCGTGGCTGGTATTCCCCTCCAAAGAGGCTTATACCGCCTATGCGCAGAACATCGAGGAGAACGGCAAGAAAGCCGCTTTTGCAGCGAAAGGAACGCCATTCAATTCACAATTTACAATTCACAATTTACAGAATATCGAGCTCGTCAAGAAGGGTTACGTAGCGGCAGGCGGTCTATGGCCGGCAGGCGAGATAGACGAGGTAGCGAACCGCTATATCGAGTACACCATCGCGGCGGAGAAGAAGAAAGGGCTCGTCATTGAGCATATCACCCTGCCCCTCAAGGCGATCGGCGGCGCAGGTATGAATATCCACATCAACTACGGTTTCGGCGAGGAGTTCAGCGGCGTGACGACTATCTATGAGAACACGGCGCTGCCGAAGAACAAAGAGATCGTCATCCGGCTCGACCAGCCGATCCTCGTTCCTGCAGGCCAGACGCTGCATCTGCGCGTGCTGCCGTGGTACGACTCCAACGGCAAGCCGCAAGGCAAGAAGTTCCTGAGATTAGGAGAACTGAAAGTAGCCGGAAAGCGACTGAACTAAGACAATTAAAGCCACCCGGGAAGGTGGCTTTAATTTTTGCTTTCAGTTATCAGCTGTCAGTCGTCAGCTTAGTAGCTTGTACGCTGCGTAGCAGCATAACTGATCTTCAGTGCGTATGCGCGACGGAGCTCCTGTTTGATATCAGCAATGATACCCATCTTGGTCTCCTTGTCGGCTTTGATAGAGACAGTCATCAAGCCCTGGTCGGACTCCTTCATGGAGGAACGCTCGTTGACGATATACTCGCCAATCTCCTTTACCTCCGCGAACTGGTCGTTGAGCTGGATACGGGTCTCCGCACCGTACTGTTTGCGGAACTCTGCGGTCGGGGTACCGACGTAGATATAGCGCACAAGGGATTTATTCTCCAGTTTGGTGAGCTCAGTAGCCTGCGGGTTCTTGAACTGCACCTTGTAGCTGACCTCTTTCATGGACGTAACGGACATGAAGAAGAACAGCAGCATGAAGATAATATCAGGGAGGGACGACGTGTTCAACGCCGGCATCTCACGTTTCTCATTTCTACGTATCTTAGCCATAATCAGTTACCGTAATTTTTAGGTTCAGCCTCGGAAATCTTCTGAGGATAGATCTTCTGGATCTTTTTCTGCTGATCCTCATCGAGTTCGTTGTAGCTCTTGTGGAAATACTTCTGCGCGCACTCTTCACGCAATTCATTATAAGCGGCTACGAGTTCGTTCTGAACGTCGAGGTATGCCTGGTACTGCGTATCGACATCGTTCTGGACGGAGATGACGTGGTCCTTGGTGTACTTGAGGACACCGAATGGGGCGCCGAAATCCTCCTCTACGAGTTTCGGATAGTAGTCCAGATTCTGCTCGTTCTTGATGAACTCTTTCGCTCTCTCGCGAAGTTGCTTCACATCCATCAACTGGCCTTGCACCATAAGCTGGTTAGCAGAGTTGATCTTGACAACCAACAGGTTACGCTTGTTGATATCCTTATCCTCTACCTTCTGGTCGGGGGGGATAGGAGCAGGCAGACGGCGAGCCAGTCCCTGGTTCACATCCATAGAGGTGGTCACCAGGAAGAAAATCAGCAACAGGAACGAGATGTCAGCCATGGAGCTGGCGTTGATCTGTGGGACTTTCTTTGCCATGATAAATGTGTTTTACTTCGACAGTTTTTTAGTATAGCAGTATCCCCAGATCATCGTACCGATGGTAGCGATAATGAGGAAATAGCATGCGTAGATCACTGCATCAGCCATCTGAGCCCAGAAACCTTCGTTGTCCGTACCCTCATAACCGATGATATTGATTTTCTCCGGGCTACCGAGGAACCAGCAGACGCACGCCAGAACGATGAAGCCGCATACTACGCCGAGGGTCATGTAGGCCTTACGACGGTTGTTCTTCCAGTTATTGACGAAATCTACGACTACGACAGCCAGGGTGATCAGAACTACGATTCCGAAGAGGATGTAGTTCCAGATGAGGAATGCATCGGTGAAGCGAGGGATATCCAGGAAATCACCGGCAACCTCCAGACTACCGTTCGAGCCGCCGAGGAAGAACAATGCGATGAACGCAATGCCCAGTCCCAGGAGGGTCCAAAGGGTAATCTTAGGGATCATTTTATAGTTTTTCATAACGCTCAAAATTTAAATTAATTGTTCATGTACAATCAGCCAAGCGCGGCTGATACAATTACTTTTTCTGAGCCTTGTCGTACTCTACTACGATGTCGAGGAGGCTGATGGAGCTATCCTCCATTTCGTTAACCAGACCCTCAACGAGCGAAAGGATATAGTTGTAGAACAACTGCAGAACGACTGCGATGATCAAACCGAGGAGGGTGGTCAACAGAGCGACCTTGATACCGCCGGCAACAACGGTTGCGGAGATATCACCAACCTGCTGGATCTTATCGAATGCCTCGATCATACCGATGATGGTACCCAAGAAACCGAGAGACGGAGCGATAGCGATGAAGAGTGTGATCCAGGAGAGGTTCTTCTCCAAGAGACCGAGCTGAACGCCACCATAGGAAGCAACAGTCTTCTCTACTACATCGATGCCCTCGTTGTAACGGCTGAGACCCTGATAGAAGATCGATGCAACCGGTCCGCGTGTATTGCGGCAAACCTCCAGTGCTTTCTCGATACCACCCTGCTTGAGAGCTGCCTCAACGTCAGCGAGCAGTTTCTTGGTGTTGGTTTTGCTGAGCGAGAGATAGATGATACGCTCGATACAGAGAGCCAGACCGAAAACGAGAGTAACGAGGGTCAGTGCCATAAAGCCTGCGCCACCTTCGATGAACTTGGTTTTCAAGGTTTTGTGGAGAGCTACCAGACCGCCAGCCTCTTCAGCCGGAGCCTCAGCTACTTCTTCAACTGCAGGAGCAGCTGCTTCTTCTACTTGTTCCTGAGCAGCTTCCTCAGCGGGAGCAGCTGCCTCTTGTGCCATTACTGCGGCGCTACCAAAGGTAAGCATAGCCAGCACTGTAAGGGTTGCAAATACTTTTTTCATGAGAATAAAATTGTTAATTAAGTTATTTGTGTTTGTTGTATTTTCGGTTAATGTGTGTGTGGAGAGCCTCTCCACGGGGATTGCTTGCAGAGAAACTCTCCACGGGGATTTCTTCGTAATCCCCACAAGCTGCCGCTGGCACCTTGTTCAAAGCTTTTGCATCTATCCGTGTCCGTAAGCAAGCTTACTTCCCCGGTTCGAAGCTCTCCACGGGGATTTCTTCGTAATCCCCACAGTCTGCCACGGGCATCCTGTGCAATCCATTGCCAATGTTTGCTTGCTCAAGCAAGCTTGGACAAACAAACCTTGTCAATGTCTTGCGGAGAGACGGGGATTCGAACCCCGGAAACCCTTTTGGAGTTTACACGCTTTCCAGGCGTGCCTCTTCAACCACTCGAGCATCTCTCCATCGCTGTCGGCAACGAGTGCCTCCGCTCACCCCGTATGGGGATTTTTTCAAATCGGCTACAAAATTACTGCTTTTTTACGACATACGCAAGAATTTGTGCATTTTTTTGCAAAAAATATTTCATTTTAGCCCAAAAAGGCGGTTTGCGTTGGTAGTTGTGGCCTCAATTATGGTCTTTTTGTCTGTTTCATAGACCTGCGCCAGTCTTTCCGCCACGTAGTCCATCCACCGACTCTCGTTCCGTTCGCCCCGATGAGGCACGGGTGCCAGATACGGACCGTCTGTCTCGAGCACCAACCGCTCTAAAGGCACGCGTTCAAACCGTTCACCGCCCGCCAAGGTCTCCGCCAGTTTGCAGTTCTTGAAGGTAATCACGCCTCCGATACCCAGATAGAAACCGAGGTCCAAGACCTGCTGCGCCGTCTCGCGGCTGCCGTTGAAGCAGTGAAGGACACCG
>CAJOCN010000056.1:18925-19692 GCA_905233255.1 Paludibacteraceae bacterium | reverse complement strand
AAGGACAGACATACAAGAGGACTGAAACATTTTCTTTTTATTCTTTTTTGGTTCTTTTTTCTTTTTGTTCTTTTAGCCTGCGAACGCGATTCGGAACGCGTGTTTGATGGACTCGCTCTCGGGATGGGCTTTCTCGAGTTTCTCGGCCGTGCGTTTGAGGTCCGCGCGGAGGTCTTTCAGCTGCGCTGCCATCTGCTCCTGGAGGGCGAGTTGCTGCACGTAGATCGCGTGGTTGGGGTCGGAGGTGATGGCAGGGTTGGTGTTCTTCTCCCACGTGAACGATTTGGGTCGGCTGACGATGATCCTGAAACCGTGGTACTCGATCGTGCCGGTGAAGGTCTTTGGAAGTCCTTGCTCGGCGATGAGCGCCTGCACGGCGGTTTCCACCTGCGGACGGAGGGATTTGAGGGTTGCCTCGGATTCATTACATGCTACTTGCGCAGCGAAAAATTGGTCGATTACTTCATAATTGGTTGTCATAATAGTAAAAAGTTTTGTGCGTGGGCTTGTATGCGAGTGGCCACTCATTGCACGTGCGGACACACAAACTTTCGCGGTTGCGGGGAACGCCCCGCGGCGGGATAATTCGATGCGTTCTAAAACAACGCACCGCCACTCGTTTGATCGAATGACGCTGCAAAGGTATAACAAAAAAAGCAGCCACGGAAATGGTGACTGCATTATGGAAATAAAAGGAAATAAAGCGAAAGAAAAGCGAAAAGAACCGAAAATTTTCAGCGAAAGAAAACGAAATAATCGCTCCCGTG
>CAJOCN010000056.1:0-18880 GCA_905233255.1 Paludibacteraceae bacterium | reverse complement strand
CCGCGAACTCATGTTCTTGGTATCCAGATAACCGAGTGCTTCGTTGGTGCGGATAGCTGCGACTAATTTGGCAGCCGAAGCGTTGGCGGCGCTTCTCAGTTCCGCCTCGACGGCTTGTGCTTTGCCTTCCTTGCGGCATTGGTCCGTGAGTAGGCAGAACGATGTATCCACCGGCTCGATGTCCTCGGTAGCGGGTTCAGGTCGAGGGGATGCAGCGGGACTGACCGCTGTCTGACCGTTGATGACAGTGACATTACAGCCGGAATAGATCGGGCCGTTATTGGTGTTAATGAAGAGTGACATTGGAATCGATGTTAATAGGTCCGTAGTTCTGTTGTATATAGACGTTCACCACCTGTTTCTGCGGTGTATCAGCGATGGGTGTGACGACGTGCTCGGGTTCGGGCGCAAGCGGTTGTGCGTGCTCCAACTCGACCTGTTCCGCCGTGCAGCGCCTTATGATGCGTCCGAAATCATATTCGGCATCCTGCCAGCAATAACGGATATCTCCGTCGGAGTCGTAGTAATAGGTCTGCTCGTCCTTGTCCCTGACCATTTCGCGCCATTGATCCATCAGCCATCGCGTCAGTGCTTCGCGCCAATAGGGGTCGGCAATCTTCCTTAATCGCTCGATGAGCGGAATCCCCCAACCGCTCCGTTGCAGGATCTCGCGCGCCTCGAAACGCACCTCTTCCTCGGAAGGAACAGGCAGCCCGGTGGGCTCAAAAATCATATCTATGGAGCGATATATCATGGTGGGTGTTTAGTTTGGAGGTGCAAAGGTACTACAATTTTTTGATATGTGCAAATTCGGTTTCGGGCGTACCCTCGCGAGGCACGATTTTTCGTCTGAGATGGGCTTCGGGCTAACTCTTTGAATATCAGTAAGAAACAAAAAAAGCACCAAAAAGTGCTCTTTTTCGTTAAAAAATGAAAATTTTTTTGCCCTTATTTTACGCGGCTTGCGGGGCAGTTTTTCTCAAAATCCCGATTTTCGTTAAAAAATGAAGATTTTTGAAAAATCTGTCCAGTGAAACCCGGGATCACCTGATGGAGGATTACGAAAGTCATAGACTTCGTGCCCTGCTTCACGCAAAGCGGTTACCACTTCGGGATAATATGTGTTCCTCCAAGAGGATGCGATGTAGAGGTGCATAGGCTATTTTAGTATCATATACACCAGGTTATGATCGCGCGTCACAATAAAACCATGATTTACCATAGCAAGCCATGAGGACTCTTTTCGGGCTTCGTCATTGCCGAATCCATTTCCAATTAACCATTTTTTTATCTCTTCCTCGCTCCATCGATGTTTTCCTTCACTTGTGAGATTAGGGCCGATTTGTTCCCATTGCGCATTTGTAATCTCCAATCTTTTATAATATCCGTCTTCAAGAGTTGTATTAAGATTATTCTGAAAATCAGAATATGTTTCTGTTTCCGTCCAAACGGTGTATTTATCATCACTACATGACTGAAAACAAACGGTCATGAGTACCGCAGCTAAAAGGATAAAGAATTTTTTCTCTGCCGCAAGGGCGCGATAAATGAGATTTTTCATAATTGCGTGATTTTAGATATTCCATATTTCATGATTGTGGCGGACATTTTCTCTGTCTACAGCCAGTTCAATTGCTCTACGTTTTTTATTTAATTCGTTATAGAAGAATTCTTTATCCATATATGGCAACTCCTTAGTAGTCCCAAGACGGCTGAAATATAGAGATACATACGTTGCTCGAGCTTCTTCATGACCTTTAAATAATTCTTTATTGTCAGTCATAAAACCAAGAACACCTTGTAGCGCTTCCCTACATTTACCTATACGGTAAGTAAAGAAAGTTCGAGTTCTGAAAGTTTGATTCTGGAATAATGTTCTTGTTAGTTCGTATTTATCTTCTCTATCCTCATCCACAGTTAAATATACAGCCCACCATAAACCGGATAATGTTCCGCTTTCTCCATTATCAAACCATTGTTTTTTCATACGTTCTTCTGTTGAATTAGCAGAGACTTTCCAGCGTTTCTGAACGTAACTAAATAGTTCGTTGTGAGCTAAATATACCCAAAGTGAAGCCTGAGACGCAACAAGGGGAGTAAGATTCGGATATGCTTCATAAAGTGCAACAGCAGACTCAAAGTCATGCTTACTATCAGGAATCATTTTTTCTATTAATGCACTTGCATTATTGTATATATCTTTCAGTGGTAAAACCTGCGGGTTTTCTGCGATAAATTTATCCTGAAGGTATGCTTCCTTTACAAAATTGTCACTTAAATAGTTGACATACTTGGTTTTATAAATCTTTTGCAGTTCCATAATTATTGCTCTGAATTAGGTTCTGATTGGGTATTACTCATTTTTAGTCTTTGATGAAGAACGATGAGGGAATCAAATAATCTTGGATAAGGATTTTGAAGAAGACCATCGGCAATGTCAATAGCATCTTCAGGGCGTAATCTGAAGGTCTTGTGTGATTTTTCATTCAAACCTTCAATTCTTCGTTTGAGGGCATCTGCCCAGGTTTTATCATCGTCTCGTTCTTTATTATAATTAGTAATAATCCTTATTAAAGCATCATGTAGAATAGATGAAATTATAATTTCTTTAAAATCTCGGTCCGGTTTGATAGTGTTTTCGTACTGCGCATACATTCTTCGTGGTAACTGTATATAAACAGCTTCATTTTTGCCAAAATCAATACTTAAATCTTGTACATCTGCGCCTATCACCTTTACGAAAGAACCTAATGCAAACATTTTTTCATTCTCAATTTTTGCATTAAACCAAGCAGAAGGAAATGCAACAAGAATATTGCCTCTCTCTAAATCAAATGATAAACCGGCAAAGTCATCGTTAAAACCGATATTTGTGTATCGAATATCTTGTGTAAGGACTACATAAAACTCTAAATCTACATGGCCATTAACAACTTTACGCCCTAATCGAAAGTCGAATATAGGTTCAGATGATGTGTACCGTTGTCGAAGTAGTGTGTTTTTACAATACACTTCGCAGAGGTATTCTGCTTTCCCTTCCTTGATTAGTTTGGTAATATCTTGATTGCGCTGATTTAATTCAATATGAAAAATATAGTCATTCTCATCTCTTTCAGGAACTGGAAAAACAACGGCATCGCTCGTCAGTAATGGATATACTGCATCGTAATTCCCTAGAACAGGGTATGGTAATAATTTATCTTTTGTCTTCATATGCCTTTAATGATAATGAGTGTAAAAGATTGTCCTCAAATTTTACCTTTAACAACACCTTTTGACCTTTGGTAAATGAAAGGTCTGTTATTTTATTTTCATGTGGTGTCCCAATAGAGACAGATTCGATAAATATTATATCCTTATCCTTGTCTTCATCACCCTTGACCATTATTTCAACTGTAGCGTTCTCACAGTCTTCCGACGGAGTTAGGCTGATAAAATGATAAATTGTGCCGTTTTCCTTCTGAAAATAAGGACGATATTTTACATGTATATTTTTTACAAAATGTCCTTGAATACCATCTTCGTTTTCTGCAAATCTGTTTTCGTTAGTGGGATTTGGAGGTGGAATTGGACCGGGATTTGGAATATGTGGGGTGTCTGAACGCCCGCCTTGTAAATCTCCTTCTTCATCAATGGAAGCTGTTGTGATTTTGTCAACACTGACATATCCATGTTGTTCCGTTTTCTTTTTGCCAAAAGAGATATCATCAAACAATGTAGTTTGGGAAGAACTTTCTTCTTTTTGCAGTTCGCCATTAGTTTTACCAACTATGGTTTCCATGTCTGAATCTTCCAACTCGTCATACGCAACATCCATATATAAAAACTCTTCTGCACCCGCGATATCTGATTTCCCGGCATTAGCTCCGCCAAAAATTTTAACTAAATTTTCTTCAATAAATTTGTTCATCTGTTGAATAGATCTTCGAGCACTAAGTCGTTCCTTCTCATCTTCACATTCGCTTGAGTTCCATTTTGTATGAGTTGCATCTTCCGAATTTCGCAAATTAATATTTCCAATTTCGCCATCACATACAAAGACTCCATAGAAGCCATAATTTGATTGCTTTTCTTTTTTTATGAGCATTCTTGTCTCACGCATGAATTGGATATAATTATCTCCTTGTTTATCTTTGGATATATAGAGACTTACTTCTCCTAAATCTGGTAGCGTGTCGGTGATTAGTAAATGCTTTTTGTCGCCAGCAAAAGCAACCGCTTCAATATAAGGGCGAGGGTCAATAGAGCCACTCGTCATATATAACTCTGGGTTTCCGTATATTTTGTCGGCGAGATCTAAAATATCATCCCCCTTTATCTCTGTATCTCCAATTTGAACTATTAATTTGTTTTGCAAAATAGATAACCAGAAGTTGTCCAGTACTGCTTTTTCAATAGCCCTTAGGCTGCGCTCTTTTTCTCTTGCATCGCCACTTACCCCCATTGCAAATACAGAGGTTCCATAATTAGAACGTCTAAAAGGTTCCGGTATAAGCTCATACGCAGTTGTTGGCTCCTCATCCGGCTTTAAACAGAAATAACCGGTAGATTGATATTTGGTTTCTTCGTCTTTTCCTAGTGAAGTACACAGTTCGCTTATTCCTTCAAACAGGACCTGATCGTTTTCTGCGCATTTGGACGACACAAATAGTGTGTTTAATTTAGAAATCTTGTAAAAAACAATCTTTCCGACACCATGCGAACCGGCACTTGTTTTTGAGGATTTTGAAGAATTTCCCTCGCTGTGAGCAAATGAATAGAAACGAGTGTCAGATTGTTTGCTCTTTACGGATGTATAATCCATGCCTCTGGTGTTTTCATCAGAAACTTCCAGATAATATAAAATACCGTTTTCTTTAATCTCGAGCAGAGCTTCTTTGACATTTTTGAGATTTTTATAACTCCTGGTCGAAGGATTAGAATACATTCTCATTCCGCCATCAACCCATTCTTCCAATTTATAAAAGGCATCATCCGGTTGTAGTGTGATTTCTCCAAATCTAAAAGTAACTTTAACCGGAATAGTTTTGTTTATAGCAACATCTAGAGAATTTTGGATGGATTCTCTTACTAAATGAGCATAATCTTTTAGAAATAATTTTTCTGCGACATCCCCGGCATTATCTTTTCCGCCAAGTTGTTTAGAGAAATTCCAAGTGTGATTTCCAAAAATATAGGAATTGTCCATGGCGTTTTTATTTAAAGGTAAATCCTTTTTTGTTGGCTTTATTTAGTTCGCTGATATATGCAGCCTGTGCTCCTTTGACGGCTTTAGATATTTCAGAGAACATTTGATTCACGTCAGATGCTGTGTACTCATAATTATTCCGGTTAGAACAATTTTTCAGTAACTGTAAGGTATCCAGTACTTTCTGTACTCGCGCACCTGCTACTTTCTCAAATCTTTGTCGTTTTTCCGTCTTTTCCATACACTATAAAATTAAAATATTCAAAATTCTGCTGCAAAATTATACAAAATTTTTCAAACAACCAAATTTTTTAGTAAAATATTTTAATTTTATACGAATATTTTATAAAAAACGCACTACATTTTCAAAATATAGTGCGATATGTGGCGATTATAGTAGATTTTCATGTTCAATGCCTGCGTAGTCTAACAAAGTGCTCGCAACTTCTTTGACTGCCGGTATTGCTACAGAATTTCCAAACTGTTTATATGCCGGTGATTTACCTACGCATATTTCAAAATAATTAGGAAAGCCTTGCATGCGCGCGCATTCTTCTTTAGTCAATACGCGTATGTGTTCATGATTTAATTCTCCACGCGGGTCTTTTACTCCGTTTACAAAGGGATTATTGTCATCACGAACCAAGTTCCTCTCCAGTCCCATTCCTCCCACCATTAAAGTATGACCGAAATCGTTATCTTCAATAATGCGGTATCCATATCCTCTACCTTGATTTCGCTGTGCTTCTTTATGCCGGACTAATGTCTGCCAATATCGCTCTGACATGTAGTACTCGGTACCGACTCTCAGTTGTTCGCGAATAGCTCCAAAATGCACGTCTGGAATGTTCTCCCCGTTTGGATATATATAGCCGGGGGCCTCATCTCTAAAGCCGACTATAAATACTCTATCTCTATTCTGCGGAACTCCGAAATTTTTGGCGTTAATTATTTGAGGTTCCGGAACATAATAGTGTAATTCTTCTCTTAGTATATGCAGAATTGTGTCTATTGTTTTTTCCTCTAATTTATTACCTTCTTCATCTCTATTATGGATAGATAAAAGTCCCGGTACATTTTCAAGAAATATCACATGAGGATGCTTCTCTGCAATGATTTGCTGGAGATCAAAAAAAAGTGTTCCTTTTGTCTTGTCAGAAAAGCCTCTGCGTAAACCTGCCAGAGAAAATGGTTGGCACGGGAACCCTGCGCATAACACATCTATTCCTTCCGGAATACGGTCTTTGTTTATTTGCAACTTGATGTCTCCAAATGGCATAACACCATGGTTCATGCCATAACTTTTTTGAGCACTGGAGTCAAATTCAGATGCATATACACATCTTCCACCCAATTGCTCTAATGCAATTCTAAAGCCGCCGATACCTGCAAACAAATCAACAAAAGTAAATGCATGATTGTTTCTGAAGTGTTGGTATACCGGTGCTTCAAAAATTGCAGCAAAAAGATTTTCCGCTGCCTCTTGGTCTACCGGAGCATCCGGAGCCAATTCAGTATGTGTAGCTCTGAAATACTCGGTCATCAATCGTAGAGCCTCTGCTTCCAGTTGCTGACCGGCAGGAATATCTTTGTTTTGCAGATAATGCGTAATAATCGCCATATCTGAATTTTGATTATATCCTTTTGTCTCTTGTCGTTGACGCTTTAACCATTGACGCATCGGAGCAATCAATCTACCTCCGAATATTTCTTCACGCGTCAATCTTTCAATATTATATGTTGGCATATATTTTTTTTACTTGTTCAACACATTCAGCAGTGTGTTTTTTGATGTCTGTCTCCCAGAATCTTAGCACTCTCCACCCATGTGCGGTCAAATATTCATTTACTTCGTTATCTCGTTTGATGTTTCTTTCTATCTTCGGAATCCAAAATTCCCGATGGGACTTAAACTCTGCTTGTTGTTTTTCCCAGTCTTTTCCGTGCCACATTTCCCCGTCACAGAAGATTGCTATTTTCTTTCCTTTATGTGAGAAGTCGGGATGTCCGAAAACTGTTTTATCGTTTTTCCTATATCGTATCCCTGCCGCCCACAGTGCTTTCGCAAACAGAACTTCAATCTTTGTTCCTTTTGCTTTTACGGCAACCATGTTTTTATGTCGTTGTTCGGGAGTTAGTTTGTCCATATTATAAATGAAAGGCAACGACTATGCAGCGTCCAAAGGCAGACCAATGCCCATCGCTGCATAGTATTTGTTGCCTAAAAGTTTCTTGTCGTTTCATTATGCACCTTTCTTGGCGGAGGCCGCTCTTTCCGTTTCATCGGAACGACGCTCCGGGTCTTTTATGGAATTGTGAATTTGCAATACTTAACTTTGTGTTTTTTAACTCTCCATCAATTGGTTCAGTTGCTCCTGTAACTCTGCTTTGTTGGGTAAGTATAACTGATAGCGAGCGGCAAACAAGTTATTATCAATACCTGCAAGAGCATATTCCATCAATAATTCATCTTTGTTCGCACCGAGAACAATACCAATTGGCGGATTGTCATCAGGTTGGCAAATCTCGGTCTTGAAATAGTTGATATACATATTCATTTGACCTATATCTTGGTGCCTGATTTCATTGCGTTTGAGATCAATGAGAACATAACATTTGAGGATAGTATGATAGAAGACGAGATCAATTTTGAAGCGGCGACTTCCGATAGGTATAATATACTGACGACCGATAAACGCAAAGCCTCGTCCAAGCTCAAGCAGGAAAGTTTCCATGTGCGCTTTCAACGCTTTCTCTATTTCTAACTCTTTATAGTGCTTTTGTTTTGGAAGACCGGTAAACTCTAAAACATACGGATCGCGTATAACATCACCGGGTGTCATTACTTGATGTCCTTCGTTCGCTAAGGCGAGTACTCCTTCTTTGTCGGTGCTAAGTGCCAGACGTTGGAAAAGAGCACTTTTCATTTGCCGTCGCAAATCACGAACACGCCAACCTTCTTTGATGGCCTCATTAAAATAGAACTGCATTTCCAGGGGGTCATCACACTTGAGAAGTTCCAAATAATGACTCCATGTCAATTTGTGTGACACTGTCGCACATTTTGGGAAAGCGAGGTAAAACTTGCGCATATACGTTAGTGCGGAGCGGCTGAATCCACGACCACGCAAACGAGTTAGGTCTTTAGACAGATTTACCAAAAGTGCGTCTCCATACTTGGCTCGTGCTTCCCCTTTTTGTTCAAATTCCACAATGTACTCACCGGTTTTCCAGTTTGCCATCAAGAGGGATGTATTGACCGCATTGAAGGCTTGCTCACGTGCGCCATCCCATAAATCGGAGATTTGTGTGACAAGTCGCACATATTCCGAATTGGTGGTAGTGAGTGCCGTTTGCCGTTCAATTTTCTGTATATTAGCCATAATAGTTCTATATATCAGTTTCTTAATCGAGGAAGATCCAACTATTGGCGATGTCGCTTGCGCGGTCATTGTCGGGTTCAAGTCCGTCATCGCCCTCGCGGATCAGTGTCTCGATAGCGTAAACGCCATCGTCTTCGTTTCCCGGCAGATTATCCTCCATCTCTGCGCGGTACTGCATTTCGTCCCGGTCTAAATAGACGTGCAGTGTTGCATGTTCATAACTCGCAGGATTGTCTAAATACTCCTGCACAGCGTCATAGATTTGCACCTCTAACGCTTGAATGTCTTGAATACTTGCCATAATTTTTGGTCTTTTATGGATTAATGTTTTATTTATTTGCGCCCCGCACGCAATTTTGCGTGCAAAGATACTACTTTTTTCTGATATAGACAAATTTATTTGTATTTTTGCGTCCTGTTTACTTTGCTTCTTAACGAATATCTCTCTTGTAGCCCACACACTAATCGGCAATGGATAAATGGGGCAGAGGGAGTACTAATTCACAAATTGAGAATTTCTCTTGTATATATTGAGATTTTTTTGTACCTTTGCAGCGATTATTGAATATACATCATTCACTTAAAATCTGCTAAGATGGTATTTTTCGCCGCATATCACTCGCCCCTGGGACCTATCGTCATAGAGAGTGACGGAAAAGCATTATCCGATGGCTGGACGATTATTTTGCGGGCAGGCAGACGGAGAATGCCGTTATGGGCACAAAGACAGACGGACGGATTGCAGTCCGCCCCAAAGGCACGGCGTTTCAGCAACGCGTCTGGCAGGCGTTACTGACCATCCCGTACGGCGAGACGGTCAGTTACGGAGAGTTAGCCCGGTTGGTGGGTTGCCGTTCCGCACAAGCGGTCGGACAAGCCGTCGGAGCGAACCCCATCGCATTGCTCATTCCCTGCCACCGCGTCATCGCCGCACACGGCAAAATAGGCGGCTACGAATACGGCATAGAAATTAAGAAACGACTGCTGGAAGTGGAAAACATCCTACAGAGACGTCCGTAATGGTAACGAGATGGTAACGGAAATGACTGCTAAAACAAAGCAATTATGATAACTATTCAACACCAAGAGACCGAACGAAACGGCATTTTTGAAGCCTGGCTGCAAGCCACCGTAGAAGGCGCATGTACTGAGCCCGTGCAGGTTGGCGAGATGACTTATGTCCGCCCGACATCCGAACGGATGATGATTGACCATACACGTGTTTTTGAGGGCTTTGAGGGCAAAGGTATTGCCCGTCAGATGGTTCTTGCCGCCGTGGACTTTGCGCGCGCCAACAACCGCCGAATCATCCCTGTCTGCTCCTACGCCCAAGCCCTCCTCACCCGCACCGACGAATACAAAGATATTCTGGCGTAAATAAGAAAATGAGAAAATGCGTAAATGAGTAAATGAGCCAATACCTCTTATATGGCCTTCTGATTTACCTCGCGGCGATTAATATCGTTACGTTCTTCTTGTATGGCATTGACAAATGGAAGGCGCGCCACGACAAATGGCGCATCACCGAGGCTCGCCTCATCGGGATAGCCGTTGCCGGCGGCAGTATCGGTGCCCTCCTTGGCATGAGACTCTGGCATCACAAAACCCAGCACGCCAAGTTCCGTTACGGCCTGCCCGCCATACTCATCCTCCAAATCGCCACAGTCGTGGCTGTGGTGTATTATTTCTACGGGAGATAAGCGACATATGCCGTCTGGCAGACGGCGAAACTACCATGAAAGAGGCGGCTATCTCATAGCCGCATAACAGACGAAACAAGAGTGGCAAATCAGATCTGCCGAGAAAGGAAGAAAAAGCCAGCCTGCATGGATGGGAAGCAGGCTGGAGTTCCGAGAGATTGAGCTATAGATGAGCTTGTTTGCAGTCTCAATACTTTCTATCGGTTGTTTCTGAAATTATGGGCAAACGGCTCTTATCCCACGTGCGTAATGGCGGTTTTCCGTTCCCATTAATACACCTGCATTTCCTGTCGTTTTGCGAGTAATAAGTCCCCAAGCACTGTTATTATTTGCCTCATATAAGGAAGATGTCCAATACAAGCCGTCCACGTTAAGAGTATGCACTTCTCCTTGTTCGTCCCACCAACCATTGGACGGCAAGAAAATACTATTACCATTCGGACCAGTAAAACGATAGCCGCTTATGTCACCATTAGACTCCCAAGTCCGAGTGCAATTATTCCATAATTCCTCTGCCTCTGCTTTTGTGGGAATGCGCCAGTTTTCTCCTAATAATAAATGTGCTGCATCATCCTCCAGTGCTAATGTTGTGAGGTTGTCTACCGTTCCATACGTACTATTTGTGCAATATTTAGTAACCGCATTTTTACTTCCATGACAATACAAATCCCATCCTTCTTGATGCGCACCGTTTGTACATCCCCATTGAAAGTAATATCCGTAATCATACGGAGCGTTAGCGCCTACATTCAGGCTGGCCCATTTAATACCACTTGGCAAACCTAAATCCACTTTTTCAGGCATGTAAATATAAACAGTGTCTATTACCGTTACCTGAATGGTTTCTTTCACAATAACTTGTTCCGTATAACTACGAGGCAACAATAGATGCAATGTGTCTATTTCTGTATTTTCTCCAAATGTAATACTATCGGTTTGTGCTATAGCAGTACCGAACATCAAATTACCATTATACCAGAAATACTGGTTCGTTTGTGCGTTTGCACAGAGTGCCATCATTACGAAAACGGCGAAAGATAAAAAGAATTTTTTCATAACATTAATTTTTTACAAATTTAACTGTTTTAGTGTTCAAAAGAAGCAAGTACTCGCCTTGTGGCAGAGGACTCACATTGAGTGTTGCATTTCCATTTTGCAGGTTAGCGGTTTGCAGCAAGCGTCCATTGATATCGAAGATATACACCTTCTCGCCTTCTGCATTTTCAATCACCAGCTTGTCATGCGTTGGATTCGGATAAACACTGCAAGTGGCAGCACATTGCACATTTTCAAGACTTGAATCTTGATTTTGCTCTCCGTAACGAATGTAGCGAATCTCTTTTATATCGGCTTTAGAAAGCAAGAAATCACTATGTGAGAACATAAAGATGGAATCATGCGTCACTTTAACGTAGCCGATTTGCGCAAGTGCATTTGCTTGCTCGTCTCCTGTTAACGGTTTAATAATAAGTGCTGTTTCTGCCATCGCCGCTATCGCAACGAGTAGCAATGAAATGAAGAATGTTTTTCTTTTCATAAGCAATCATAATTAATGGTTAATATTTATGTTCTGTTTATGTAATCGTATAACAAAAAGTGCGAACTTTTGCTTTTATTATATTGGCATTTTCGGGCATCCACTCCCATACTCTCCAATATATACAGAAAGTCCACACTCGCAGTGTGAACATTCGCCATATTCGGATGAGTATTTTACAATGTTGTGGATGATTGAAAATGTCCTTCATAAAGCAAATGCTTATTTATGTATTTCGCCTATTGGTTGATTTATGCCATAGGCTGTCGTTTGTTTTTTATGCAATTATCTCCCAGTGGCCTTCCTTACGACCTTTAGTTCGGCGGAGAAGCCCTTCTTTCTGGAGATTCGCAATGTGATACTTGACTCCATCTATAGTGATGCCAAGATATGTAGCCATTTCTTCCCGGGTAGCCTCAGGATGTTCTTTAATGTATTCAAGCAAAGCCTTTCGGGTAGTCTTTGGGGTAGTCTTTGGGGTAGTACTACCTGTAGTTATTTGACCACTTTGCACTTTTTGGAAAACTTCACGTTGGATGGTTGCCATTACGCCGCCACGCACTTGCTCAAATAAGCGTTTGAACTCTGTGTGTTGGTCTTCTTTCATCCTTGCACCAAATTTGGGTGCAAAGGTACAACTTTTTTATGAGATATACAAGGTTTTAGGCAAAAAAGCGTTGAGAGATACGCATTTTTTAGAGCACTATTCAATCAAGCCTAATTTCTTGAGGCGGGCACGGATGGCGCCGTACGTGCGGTTGAAGTCTTTGGCTAATTGCGTGATGGGTGTGCCTTCCTGGAATAGTTCGCGGAGACGCAAGTCATCTTCCACCATCCAACGTGCTCCCGCCTGAGAGACGGCGGGCTTGTCCTGCGTGGGCTTCTTGCGCATCATTTTGATGAAATCCAAGAGGTAGGACGAAGGCTTACCTTCCTCTAACATGTCGTGAATCATGGCTTCCACCGCCATGTCGTCTATCGCGTCCGGGCGAATTTCGTTTTTGGCGGCTTTCCCCTTGGTACTTTGTACTTTGTCACTTTGTCCCTTCCCTTTGTCCTTGGTACTTTGTCCCTTCGTCACTTTCTTCGGCTTCTCCATCAACGGCTGCAAATCGTCCATCGGAGCGACGAACGTGTTGCGGGCTTGGAGCAGCGATTCGGACGATGGATAGTCCGTTTGGAGGAGCGATCGCATCAAATGGATCTTCTCGTGCAGGACTAAAAACAAATCGCTCAGCAGCGGCTCAAAATCCGACACATCGGCTTTGTTCTTGCTTCGGCAGGGATGGTCGGCTATCCGCTGCACAACGGGCTCCATCAGCGGCACGAAATACCCGCACGCGGCATGCAGACGCTCACGCAAACGCGTCTTGTCGGCAGAAAGCAGCAGTTTGGTTAACTGCGGACGGAATTTATCAGCGATGCCCTGCCACTCGGTGAAGACAGGTTGCAGGCTCTCCAAGAACGGCAGCGTCTCGGCGTTGAACGACACTTTGGATGCCGCCATCTTGCGCATCTGCTCGACCAGCGAAAGCGTCCGGTGGAAGTCAAAAAGCGCGCTGAACAGCTGTATCTCGTATTCCTTGCGCGCCGTTGGAAGTGCCTGATTGACAGTCTCTACGGACGGCTGGCTGTCGGTATAACGCAGCACGGAAGGGTCGTTGTCCAGCTCCACATAATCAAGCGGCGAAGACAGCACGATACCTTCGAGCGTCCGGCAACGGGAAAGCGCCACATACACCTGTCCGGCGGCAAAAGCACGTGCCGCATCGATGATCACTTTGTCGAAGGTCAGACCCTGGCTTTTATGAATCGTCACCGCCCACGCGAGCCGCAGCGGATACTGGGTGAACGTGCCTAAAATCTCCTCGTCGATCTTGCCCGTTTTCTCGTCCTCGCGGTAGCGGATATTCTCCCACACCATGCGCGTCACCTCTATCTCGCCGTCCTCGCAACGCACGATGATCTTGTCGCTGTCGATCTCCGTGATCACGCCAATCTTGCCGTTGTAGAACCGCCGCGGCTTCTGGTCGTCGTTGCGCACGAACATCACCCGCGCGCCTGTTTTGAGCGTCAGTTCTTCGTCCGTGGGATAGATATTGACCGGAAAATCTTTCTTTATTTCCGCCGTAAAAACACGTGGTTCGTCGGGCAGTTTGGCTAACTCGCGTTCGTTCAGATCGTCCGCCAGGCGATTGTGGGTCGTGAGGGTGATGTGGAAGTCCTCGTCGGTGTTTCTGAACCGCGGGTTGTACCGTGCGCTGAGCAACGCACGGCCCTGCGCAGTCAGCTGATTCTCACGCACTTCGTTCAGCAGTTGCACGAAAGTCCGGTCCTGTTGCCGGAACACATGATCGAGCTCCACGTAAACCGGTTGCAGTTCCTTCATCACCTTCGCTTGGAAGAAATACGGTCCGTCGTAGTACTTCTTCATCGCCTCTTCGTCCTCGCCGCGCGTCACCACCGGCGAAAGTTGAAACAGGTCGCCGATCATCACCACCTGCACGCCTCCGAACGGCTGGTCCTTGCGGTATTTGTACCGCCGCAACACGGCATCTATCGCGTCCAGCACATCCGCGCGAACCATACTGATCTCGTCTATCACCAGCATCTCCAGATGATAAATGAGGTTGCGTTTGCGCTGCGTAAGTCGCTGTTCTGCAAACAGTTGCTTGTACGACTGCGGTGTGGGGATGAGTGTCCGGACGGGCAACTGAAAGAACGAATGAATGGTCATTCCGCCGGCATTGATAGCTGCCACACCGGTTGGCGCAACGACAGCCATGTGCTTCGGTGTCTGTTCGCGCAGTTTCCGCAAGAACGTCGTCTTTCCCGTTCCGGCTTTGCCGGTGATGAACATCGGCCGGTTGGTATGCATCGCAAACTCCTCCGCCAGATAGTACGGCAGGGATGTATTTGTATGTGGGGTTGTTTCGGTCATAATCGGTGCAAAGTTACAACTTTTTTTTGACATAAACAAATAAATCTTTAGATTTGAAAGAGAATACAGAAGTTCCGGAGCTGGAAGTATCTTTGTGCTGATTTTTGGAAAAAATACACTTCCTTTGTAAGATTTTGGCACGAAATTCGTATTACATATAGAAAGCCATCCAAACAGAGTATGACGCACGAGCAGTTCACGCAAATATATTTGCCGTTCAGCGGAAAGATGTATGCGCTTGCATACAACTTACTCCGTAACCGTGACGAGGCGCGAGACTGCTTGCAAGATGTGTACTCCGAGTTATGGATCAAACGGGACACGATAGAACCCGACAAACCACCACTGCCGTTTGTGTTAACAATGGTGCGAAACAACTGCCTCGACCGTCTCAAAGCCCGAAGCCCGCAAGCAGATGAAGAAACCCTTGAGACGCTTTTAGACCACAACACCGAAAATCAAATTGACGCAGCAAGTGACCTTAACGCAGTGATCCAACTGATTGAAAAACTGCCTCCCGACCAACAAACAGTGCTTCGATTACGCACCATTGACGGACTGGAGATCGAACAGATACAAGAACTGACCCATTTCAGTCGCGAAAACATTTATACCTTGCTATCGAGAGCAAGAAAAACGCTGCGGGAAAAGACCGCTTCGCTCAAAGAATAAAGACCGCGATGCTCAAAGACAAAAGACATATATGATTTTAGACATGACCATAGAACAAATCAAATCGCTTCTCTCTCGTTTCTACGAGGGGCAAACGACACCGGAAGAAGAAAGGCTGTTGGCTGCGTATTTCCGTCGTGAGGATGTGCCGGAAGAGTTGCAAGAAGACAAGCAACTATTCCTTATGCTTGCGCAGATCTCAGACCAAAAAATGCCGACTGACATTGCCGAAGAAATAACCGCTTTTGTAAACAACCTCGGACAAACGGAGAAAAAGCCGGTTCTATCAAAGGTGAAGCACCACAAAGGAATCATCTACCGTCTAAAAACACCTCCGAAGATGTGGTATCGAGTAGCGGCAACGGTGGCTATTCTACTCGCGATAGGCGGCGGTGTGTTATTTCATCAACGAACATACACAACTGACCCATTCCGCGACACATGTAGTACACCGGAAGAAGCAGCAGCAGAACTGCACAAAGCCAATGCGATGATTACCAAGGCATCGCAGCAATGCATAGCCCCTACTCGCAATGCTTTTGAGCAGGTAGAAGACACAAAAGAAATAATCAATAAACATATAACATTCTAAAAACATATAGTTATGAAAAAGATTATTATTGCAATCTGTATCCTTGCATGTGCAATGTCTACGCAAGCACAGAACAAGATATTTACCAAGTATGCTTCGATGGATAGCATCAGTTTTGTCTGCATCAACAAAGCCATGTTCAATCTTGGCTCATCTTTCATAAAAACAGCGACAGGAGATGATTCCTTAGGGAAGTTGAATAATATAGACAAACTCCTTATCATCAGCGCGGACAGCAAACAGGGCAAGAAACAGATAGACAAAGACATCAGTACGCTTTCTAATAACGATGAATATGAAATCCTTATGACTAGTCATTCCGAGGAAGGGGATAATGTGTTCATCTTTTCCAACAAGCGCAAGCCGCACGAACTGATCATCGGCTCTGTCGGAAAACTGGATAGTTCGATGATTGTCATCGTCGGCAATTTCACAAAAGAAGAAGTCGCCAAGCTGATGCAATAGGTTATCACTCTTTTCCATAAAAAAGGCTTTGTAGCGACCGTTCTGCGGCTATCAAAGTTTTTTTGCATAAATCTTCTTCATACCATAGTATGTAGAACGGTTGCTCTATGCCCTTTACCCAACAAAATCCAGACAAACAATGAAACACACTATACTTTTCGCGGCGATGCTCTGCGTAGCAATGACCGCAACGGCTCAGACCGAAAGTAACGACACCTTGCAAATCAAACCTTCCGATTTCGTGCTACAGGAAGTCACGGTTCAAAGCAAGAACGTCATCCAAAAAGTGGACCGCCAAATCTTGTTGCCCAACAAGGAACAACGCAAAGCCGCTTCCGACGGCATCTCACTCCTCCAGAACTTGCAAATTCCGCGTATCGTGATTAGCCCGATTGACAACTCCGTCAAAACTCTTTCTGACGAGAGTGTGCAACTGCGCATCAACGGAATAGAGGCAAGCACGGCGGATGTCAAAGCCATCAATCCGAAAGATATTATCCGCATTGAGTACCACGACCAACCGGGCGTACGATACAACGGTGCGGCGGCTGTGGTGGATTATATCGTCAAACACCGCGACACAGGCGGTTCGCTCATGCTTGCAGGCACAAACGGATTGACCCTGCCGGGTATCGGTAATTACTATCTGGCAGGTAAGGTACATTTTGGCAAATCGTCTTTACAAGCAGTCGCCACTTATGCGCCATACGATATTTATTGGACGCGCACTAACAATGAGACTTACCATTTTTCGACCGGCAAGATAGAGAACAACGAAGTAGGAGAACCGACACGCTATAAGACCTACCCCGTAAATGTCTCGTTGAATTACAACTGGACAAACGGCGACAAGAATATGCTGAATATTCGTTTGCGTGACAACATGGCATATTCGCCTTACGGACCGTCAGACCGCGACAGCCGTCTGTACCAGCCGACGGATTCATTTGAGATACACGATCACGACAAAAGCAGCAGTCAGTCACCGTCATTGGACATTTACTATCAGCATAACCTGCCGCACAAGCAACACTTGTATTTTGATGTGGTCGGCACGTATATCAATACCCACAGCGACCGCCGATTTGAGCAGTTGCCTCTTTCTACTTTGAGCGATAGCGGTCTTTCTACTTTGAGCGAAGCGGTCTATGTTTTGTCTCGTGTGAGGGGTGACAAGTGGTCACTCATTGGCGAAGCTATCTATGAAAAGGAATGGGAAAATATCATGCTGACCGTAGGTGCGCGGCATAACCAACAATGGGTGAATAACACGTACTTAGGCAGTACCGAAGCGACCGTTAACATGACAACTGCCGAGACCTACGCGTTTGCAGAAATGCGGCACCGCGTAGATAAGTTCTCGTATGTGGTAGGTATCGGAGCCATGCACACCCTTATTGAGCAAGGCGGGCAAAAGCAAAGCACATGGATTGCCCGTCCGCAGTTGACCATGAGTTATGATTTCGGCAAGGGTGTGTTCTGGAAATACAAAGGTTATGTATCCGGCTACCAACCCTCTTTGTCGCAGTTGTCCGATATTACGCAACAGATTGACAAGTACCAAATGCGGCGAGTACGTGTCGAATGAGATGGAACTCTCTTGGCAGTCCAAGCATGTCAATCTCAACCTTTGGGCAAACTATAGCTACGACCACAAGCCTATTATGGAAGAGACCTTTGAGGAAATCATAGACGGGTCACCTTATGCCATCCGCATGTATGACAACCAGCGCGGCTATCATAAATTGAATGTCTCGCCAAGTTTGCAGGTTAAACTGCTTGATAATAGATTGATGTTCAATGTCTCGCCGTTTGTCAAATACATGGTCAGCCAGGGAAACAACTACCACCATGAGCATGTCAATTATGGTGTGCGTGGCGGCATTTTCTATCTGCTGAAAGGTTGGCGTTTCTTTGCCGATGTGGTTACTGCGCAGCATAACTTATGGGGCGAAACGCTGACCCTCGGCGAATTGACGCACGATATAGGTATCAATTATAACTCGGAGCATTTCGGTTTCGGTTTTATGATGGTCAATCCGTTCTCGCCGCACGGATCCAGAACCGTCACAAAGGACTTGTCTGCCCTTGCCCCGACTGCCAATACAGCCGTTATGCAGAACTATCGTCAAGTGCTGATGCTCAATTTCAACGTCAATCTTGACTTCGGGTCGAGAGCCTCGACACGCGGATATCAACGCATCAACAATGAAGATAAAGAAAATGGTATCTTGAGTGGTACGAAGTAAACACTGTTTGTAGATAGCCACATATACAAAGAGCCCCAAGCTGATGCTTGGAGCTCTGAAAGTGGCGGCTACCTACTCTCCCACAACGCAGTGCAGTACCATCGGCGATGCTGAGCTTAACGACCCTGTTCGGAATGGGAAGGGGTGGGACCT
>CAJOCN010000055.1 GCA_905233255.1 Paludibacteraceae bacterium | reverse complement strand
GATGCGTTTCGCACGCGACGTGAGCACACGTATCTTCTTCATGAACGAAGGTATCATCTACGAGGACGGCACGCCCGAACAGATATTCGAACACCCCGTACATTCAGCTACCAAGGCGTTCGTCAACCGCATCCAGAAACTGGTCTATGAGATCAACTCGGACGACTTCGATTACCTGCAGATCCACACCGGGCTCAATCAGTTCTGCCTCAAGTACAACATCGCCGAGAAAGCCGAATTGGCTTATTCGCTCATCAAGGAGATGCTCTTCACCCACATGCCGTCTTTCCGTCCGCTCACGCTGCGTATAACGCACACCGAACTCTCCGGCGTGACGGCATTGGATTTCATGGTAGAGGGACTGAACGAATCGCCCCTGACCGATACCGCCCGTGCGTCCCTCCGTCAGCAGGTGAAGGAACTCATCGAAGAACCCACCACCCGCGGTTTCCGTATCAAACTGATTGTATGACCCATAGAAACAATAACATCTATGAACCTGAAAGAAAAGGTTAACAAGCACTCCTTGCGGTCACATGCAGGACTGTGGCTGATGCTCGTCGCCATATTGGCGATGGAGTCGATTGCCTGCGTACAGTATTTCTACACGCGTGCCACCATCAAAGCGGATGCCGTCTATCGCGCACAGTCCGAGTTGCGGTCGGCGGAACAGGAGATCAACAGAGCTGCCGTGGAACTCGAAGCCGCTGCGAAGATGCTTTCCAAGATGGCGGAGTTCTGCCTGAACAACCCCGATGCCATGCCGGGGTGCGTGAGCACGCTGCTTGAGACATTGGAGAGCGTGGAGGGAGCCGGAATAGCTTTCGTGCCGGATTATTACCCGCAAAAGGGCCACTGGTACGAGGTCTATGGCACCCGTAACGAACGGACCGAGAAGGGTTTTGCCATCCGTCAGATAGGCGGAGCCGACCACGACTACACGCAGTCGGAGTGGTTCAACAACGGTCTCACACTAGACCATGCCTATTGGTCGAACCCCTACGCGGACAACGAAGGCGCACATACGGTCGTAGTCACCTGTTCCTATCCCGTCCGCGATGCCGACAACCGTGTCGTGGGAGTCGTTTGTATCGACATTTCGCTCAGCAAACTGAAGTTCATCTTCGATTACCTGCAGGTCTATCCCGACAGTTATTACTCCATCTACACGGCTTCCGGCAAGAGTATCGTTACGCCGGACACCGTACCCGGACGCAAGTACCTTAACTTTGACGAGGAGATTGACGCTACGGGATGGAAACTGTCTATCATCATCCCGGAGGATATCCTCTATGTCGAACTCAAGCGCGTCGGGCTGATTGTGAACATTCTGATGCTGCTCAGCCTCGCTCTGTTGGTGTTCATCATGTACCGTAGCACCAAGAACGCCTACAAGATGATAGAGATTAACAACCAGAAGGAGCGTATGGAAGGCGAACTGGAGATCGCGCAGACCATCCAAAGCGCCATGCTGCCCAAGGTGTTCCCGCCCTTCGTGGACCGTCCGGACCTGAATATATACGGAGTGGTGCATCCTGCCAAAGAGGTAGGCGGCGACCTGTATGATTTCTATGTCCGCCACGACAAACTCTTCTTCTGCGTGGGCGACGTGAGCGGCAAGGGAGTGCCTGCGTCGCTGGTGATGGCGATGATCCGTTCGCTCTTCCGTAGCGTCACAGCCCATGAGGAACATGCCGACCAAATCATGCGCCAGATGAACGACCCTCTCACCGAGCAGAACGAACAGGATATGTTCGCCACCCTCTTTATCGGCGTGCTGGATATGGAGACCGGCGTGCTCGATTACTGCAACGGCGGACACAATGCCCCGGTGCTGGTACACAAGCGGGAGAGCCGTCAGTTGGAGGTGCTGCCGAACCTGCCGATAGGTATCATGGGCGGCTTCGAGTATGTCGGCCAGACTACGCAGATACAACGCGGCGACACGCTCTTCCTCTACACCGACGGACTCACCGAGGCGGAGAACAAAGTACATGCCCAATACGGCGAGGAACGGATGCTGAACCTGCTGGCAACCACCGACGGCATGCCGCCGAGAGACCTCGTAGAGACTTTCCAGAAAGATGTTGATGCTTTCGTCAACGGAGCGCCGCAGAGCGACGACCTCACCATGCTTGCCATCCGTTACCAGATATCGGCCATCGTCATGCGCAACGACATACAGCAGATTCCAACCCTCTCCGAATGGGTGGACGGATTGCATGTGCCCGACGAACTGAACATGCCGATCAACCTCGCCT
Organism: Paludibacteraceae bacterium; assembly: GCA_905233255.1. Classification (GTDB taxonomy): domain Bacteria; phylum Bacteroidota; class Bacteroidia; order Bacteroidales; family Paludibacteraceae; genus Colicola. The sequence continues at coordinate 7,306 of CAJOCN010000055.1, read as the reverse complement.
TGGAGGAGGTGGTCTGCAACGTCATGCTCTATGCCTACCCGGGACGCAAGGACGGCAAAGTGTTTGTCGAATATACCGAGATTGAGAACGAGCTGGGCAAGCAGCTGATCTTCACCGTCTCCGACTCCGGCATACCTTTCGACCCGACGAAGCAGAAAGAGGCGGACACTTCGCTCTCGGCGGAGGATAGGGAGATAGGCGGCTTGGGCATACATCTGGTACGTCAGCTCATGGACGAGATCCGCTACGAACGCGTGGAGGGCAAGAACATCCTCACGCTGGTAAAGAAAGTATCAATCTAATCCAATAAATGATATGCGAATGAAAGTTCTTCTAATCATATTGGGCATCATCTTGCTGCTTGTTGGATCAGGCTTGATAGTGTTGTCACATCCTGCGTTTGGGCTGTGGCGACATGTGTCGAAAGAGCGGATACAAGCGTCACCGAACTACCGAGACGGGATGTTTCAGAATCAGGAACCGACTCCGCAGTTTACAGGAGCGATCAGTGGCCGAGACAAAAATAGCCCATGGCGTACATTATGGCGTTTCCTGACGGACAAAGATACCTTGCGTGTGCCGAGCGAACCGATACCTGCGGTCAAGACCGATTTGAAGAGCCTGCCGACCGATAGCGATTGGCTTGTTTGGTTCGGACATTCGTCGTACCTATTCTGCTTGAGCGGCAAGCGCTATCTGGTGGATCCGGTTTTGAAACCGGAGTGGCCATCATCATTGATGATGAAAGCCTTTCCCGGCACAGATATCTATCGTCCGGAAGATCTGCCGGACATTGATGCGCTTATTCTGACGCACGAACATTGGGATCATATGGACTACGCAACCCTCCGTGACATCCGCGAGCGCGTAAAACAGGTGGTTTGTCCACTCGGCATCGCCGACTACCTGCGCTACTGGGAATATAAGGACGAGCAAATCACGGAGATGGATTGGTACGAAAGTCATACAGCGAAGCGGTCTTACAGTGAAACGGTCTTACAGTGTAACGGTCCTACAGCCGAAGGCGGTCAGACGATTACCTGCCTGCCAAGCAGACACTTCTCCAATCGTCTCTTAGGCAAGCGTAATCAGACACTTTGGGCTTCGTTTATGGTCGAAGCCGGCGGACGCAAGGTCTATATCGGAGGTGACGGCGGCTATGACAAGCGTTTTGCTCAGATACACGAGCGGTTTGGCTCGGTTGACCTTGCTCTCTTGGAAAACGGTCAGTACAATGCCAATTGGAAATACATCCACACGACGCCGGAAGACCTCGAAAAAGTTATTCTTGACCTCCAAGCCAAACAGGTCTTCACTGTCCACCACGATAAGTTCGCTCTTTCCGTCCATCCCTGGTCCGAACCCTCCTCCGTCGCCCGCGCCCTCGCCGCCAAACACCACCTCCGCCTCTTAGACGCCCCGATCGGCACCGTAGTTTATTATTGACATTCGGCTGCCAAACTGCAAGAGGCATACGAGTTAGGCAAAAATATCTGATAAAACCGCAGTAAAACGACAATCTGGCATAAGAATAGACAAATTGGCAGATACAAACAGTTAGGCACACTTATTGCCTCTCTACGGGTGTAAATGCAAGTATGTTTTAATTCTATACGTATGAAAACGAGTACTAAAATTTGGATGTGTATTGCGGGTGTAGCACTCGTAGCACTCGGTGTAATGTGTATCCTCTGCCCCGGGACCACATTGTTAAGCCTGGCTTGGGTATTTGGCCTGATGTTCTTCCTCGGCGGTTGCACGGAGATGGCAGCCTGGTCGGCTACACGCGGGCTTATCCCCATGAGCGGACTCATGTTCTTTTCGGCTTTGCTGCAGATTATCCTCGGCGCAGTCATGGTCTTCCATCCGGCTCCGTTGATGGTGGCACTGCCGTTCATTTTTGCTTTCTGGCTTCTCTTCGAAGGAATCAACCTTGCCATCAGTTCGTTTGATTTCAAGCGCGTCGGTTTCCGCCGTTGGTGGATTGTCTGCTGCTTTGGTGTGCTGGCGGCATGTTTCGGCGTGTACTGCCTTGTTAACCCGAATGTGAGTGCAGAGACCATCGCTTGGGTCGTCGGCCTGGGTATCATCCTCGACGGTATCGGCAACTGGGTCAAAGTAGCGGTTGTCAACAAAGTGGAGAAACGCTTCGTCAAACTGCATGACCGTCTCCGCGAAGTGACCGACATCGATTGGGAAGAGGTAAAATGAACCAATACACCCATCGTTATTCACTTACGGCGGCAGACATGGACACGCGTTACCGGATGACGCCGAACGCCGTGTTGCTCTATTATCAGGATTGCTGGGCACGCTATATGTCGAGCCTGCATCTTGCTGCTTTTGACGTCATCAAACAGAACCGCATCTGGATCATTACTGAGTTCAACGCGTGGTTTGAGGAACAGACGGCTCTCTGGTCGGACGATATCGAAGTGACCGTTTGGAACAGCGAAGTGGGCGCGCTGCGGCTCTATGCCGAGTTCCGTGTGCGTCGGTCGGATGGGGTAGAGGTGGCACACGGCTACGGCTGTTGGACGTTATTGGACACCGAGGCACACCGCCTTGCGCCCATGACGCCTTTCCAACCGCAGATACCCGTCCTGCCGGAAGTCACTTCTGAGACCCATAAGAAACGCCGTTTTCCGACGGATGGCACGCCGCTGCAACAGATTGAGCACCGCGTCAATCCGATTAATCTCGATTTCAACGGTCACGTCAACAACCGCACGTACCTTAGTATCGCCATGCAGTCAGCGGACGAGGCATTCATGGACGCACACGCGATTAGATGCCTGGCTATTCACTGGCTCAAAGAGACGTTCCTCGGCGACACACTCTTATGCCGTTTGAGTCTGTTGCCCAACGAGACGGACGAAACCGTTTGTCACTACCTCCACACGATAAGCCGCAACGATGCCGAGATCGCAGCGCAGGTCTATTCGGAGTGGATTCCGCGTACGGAGCAGATAGATGTGTCTGTTCATGCGTCGAGGAAATAATATGACATATCGAGGCATGTTCCAGCGGTTTTTACACATTTTTCGGTAATTTGTGCACAAGTGTTTGCGAAAAAGGCGCTACTTTTGCAGCATCAATTCAAAAACTTGACAGAACATGAAAAAGGTAACACTTCTTGCTCTTTTTAGCCTGATCACTCTCGGAGTTCGGGCTGATCTTTCGGAGGACTTCAACTCTCTTAGTTCCGGAACTTGGTCCACGGAGACGAATGTAGATCTTCCTTCGGGTACATGGTCGTTTGGTGGCGGGGCTCAGTATAACAAGTCCGGTAATGTCATCGCCATTAAGTTCAACAACGCGGGCGCATATATGATCTCGCCTGCGATGGACAGCCTTGCTACCATCGAGTTCAAATATCGATCTGGCGGCAGTAACAAGAAAGTGGAGATTGCATACCAGATCGGTTCCGAGGCATGGCAAGTGATAGATACCTTTTCTATCCCCTCTTCTTCCTCGGCGTTCTCCTCGTATTCGCATGCTGTTCCTTTAGACTCCTCTTTAAATGTGCGCGTACGTATAAAAGGCCTTGCAAGCAGTATATTTATTGATGATGTTCTCCTCAAAAACCCCGTGCAGGGTCAAGGTCAAGGTGGCGGAACGGTTGTACCTGGCGAACCTGATCCGGAATTTACCCGTCCGGAATATGTAGCTACACATGCTACCTATTTTATCTCTCCCGAGGGTAATGACGAGACAGGTAACGGTTCGTTTGAGAATCCGTGGTATAACCTCGGAAAAGCTATCTCTGTAGCACAGGCAGGCGATGTGATCTATTGTCGAGGCGGACGTTATATGATGTCATGGCGGGGAACAGACGGCAAGCTGACAGTTCGTCTCTCTCAGTCCGGAACCGCTGCTGAGCCGATTGTCATTTCTGCTTATGAGAACGAAGCGCCGATCTTTGATTTCGAGCAGCAGTTATTGGATTGCAACCGCAATAAGAACAATGTGGGAGACCGCGGAATGCTCATAACCGGCAATTACTGGATCCTCTTTGGTCTGCATCTCATGCACGCTGCCGACAATGCCATCAAACTGGAGGGTTCCCACAACCGTATTGAGCGTTGCGAGTTCTCCTATAACCTCGATACCGGCATCCAACTCGGTTTTGGACATAAGTTCTCCGATACATTCCCCGGCATAAGTAAGAATGATGGTAGTTATTGTGCCTATAACGATATCGTCGATTGTGACTCGCATCATAACTGCGATTATGATGCCAATTACGGTTCCGATGCCGATGGTTTTGCCTGCAAGATGCACAATGGCATAGGCAACCGTTTTATCCGTTGCCGCGCTTGGCGTAACTCTGATGATGCTTGGGATCTTTTTGAGACCGATTACGATGTGATCCTCGCAGAATGCTGGGCATGGGAATCCGGCAACGCTTCTGACCATCTCTGGGTAAAGCAGTATTTTGATGGCTCGGCTTCCTTCTCCGGCAACGGTAATGGTATCAAACTGGGTGGTAACGGAACCGGTGGCAGCAGTCAGGGTATTCACTATGCGTACCGCTGCGTGGCTTTCGGATGCGACATCTCCAGCTCCGTCAAGGGTTTTGACTGTAACAGCCACAAAGGCGGACATGTGCTCATCAATTGTCTCGCTTTCGACAACTCCTATGACTACATGTTCGAGTCAGGTGGCTCTGATGCCAATACGTATTACTATAATAACGTCTGCTTCGGTCGTCAGGAGATTTCCGTGGGAACAGACGACTATAACGCCTTGGCAACCTCTCATAGCAAATTAGCTTGGACCAACCATCTGGTGACTTCTTTCTCCCGTTCGGACTACGTCTCGCTTAGCGAGGCAGATGCGATTGCACCTCGTCGTGGAGATGGATCGATGCCTTCCCGTTTTGCACGCCTTCTGCCGGGTTCTAATCTCGTTGATGCAGGCTGTGAGGTGCCCTCGTCCGTTACGCCTAACCTCGCTCAGTTGCTCGCAGACTTCCCCTTCTTGGCAGTAAATGTTAGCGGCACAGCACGTGATCTGGGCCCGTATGAGTTACCGCAATCGGATGACACCACCACTTCGCTTACTCAAGTCATTGTCAATCCGGATAAGAATGGCTCTATCGACGTCATGGCCGGTAATTCGGCTAACGAGCGTATTGTCCGTTTCTCCGTTCCGAATGACGTGAAAGCGGCAGAATTGACACTCTTTGACATTAGCGGACGCCTGGTTCGACGCATTCCTCTGTCGCATCTCAGCCATGGGGCGGAGTACTATCAACCCCTTGATATGCCCGAAGGAAACGGTCTGTATGTCATCCGACTCACTGCAGGCGCTTACTCCGTTTCTGCGAAGTTCACGTACGGAGTACCTTTATAACCCGATAACGTGGCAAAGCCACCTTCTTAACTCTTTAACACAAAAAAATCGCTCTCACGGGCGATTTTTTTTTGCATATACGGAAATTTTTTTGTACCTTTGTGCTCGAAATAACAAAGTCACATTTATGAACGTCGAAGAGATACAGGATTTCTGCCTTTCGTTGGGGAACGACGTAGAAGAGAAACTGCCCTTTACCAAGTTCAAAAACGGTGAAGGAGTGCTGGTCTTCTATGTCTGCGGACATATGTTCTGTTTCTTCGATCTGAATGATTTTCAAGTTATTTCGCTCAAGTGCCAGCCTGAACGGATAGATGAAATAATCGTGCCCTCGCGGCTAAGAACTGAAGGCTGAGTATGACTGCATCGGCAACCCCTATAACGAGTCGCCCAAACATTGGATTGGTCTTGACCCGCATTCTTCGCCGTACGCACTCACAAAAGACCTCATCCGCAATTCATACGAGATTGTCAAAGCCAAATACACCAAGAAAAAATAATGACAGAACGAGAAAAAATGTTAGCAGGCGAAGTGTATGACGCCTGTGCCCCGGATTTGTTGGAAGACCTCAACCGCGTAAAGGTGCTTTGTCAGCAGTATAATAACCTGCTGCCGACGGACTTTGCAGGGCGTAATAAAATGATCCGCGAGATCTTAGGTCAGGCGGATGAAGACACGTTCATCAACCAGCCTTTCTATTGCGATTACGGCAAGCATATCCGCGTCGGCAAACGCTTCTTCGCGAACTTCGGCTTTACCGTCTTAGACGAAGCCTATGTCACTATCGGCAACGATTGTTTTTTAGGACCGGGCGTGCATATCTACTGCGCGTGTCATAGTACCGATCCGCGTGAACGCAAAACGCGTCAGGAATGGGCTAAACCCGTGACCATCGGTAATGATGTCTGGATTGGCGGCAACGTAACCATCCTGCCCGGTGTCACCATCGGCGATAATTGTACCATAGGCGCCGGATCGGTCGTCACGCACGACATCCCCGCTAACAGCATCGCTGTCGGTAATCCCGCGAAAGTGATTAAAATGATTAAATAGGCAATACTATGAAAGCGCACAATAATTATGGAAGGATTTAGAGTTGACCCGCGGGTGACGACACCCGAAGCACAAGCTATGTATATCGAGCAAGGACGCAAGCTCTTTGCATTCAATCAAACGATCCCTTTTACGCCGGAAAATATTGCGGCGACGAAAGCGCTCTTTGGCGAAAACCTCGGCGAAGGAGCCATCGTGCAACCGCCGTTGAAAGGTGTGTGCTTCGACCTGGTACACATCGGCAAAAACGTCATGATCATGCCGGATTGTCTGATGATGTCGCGCGGCGGAATCACGATCGAGGACAACGCCATGATTGCCGCGAACGTGCAGCTTATCAGCAATAACCACGATCTCCACGAACGGCAGATCTTGATCTGCAAGCCGGTGCATATCGGTAAGAACGCATGGATCGGAGCCGGCGCAACCATCCTGCCGGGTGTGACCGTGGGTGAGAATGCGGTCGTAGCAGCCGCAGCGGTAGTGACCAAAGATGTCCCTGCCAATGCCATCGTAGGCGGCAATCCTGCCAAACTGATTAAGATGATTGAATAAATACTCTAACGCGGAAAGAATTACACCTCGAACTGCTGGCGATGTTTCATAATCGTTGGCAGGTTCTTAGATGCCCATTCAGTCAATTCCTGCACAATAGGCACCAGTTCCTTGCCCATCGGTGTGAGGCTGTACTCCACGCGAGGCGGAATCTCCGGATATACTTTGCGGACGATGAGGTCATCCGCTTCGAGCGTGCGCAATGTACTACTTAGTACGCGCGTGCTGATATCAGGAATAACGCGATGCAGTTCATTGAAACGGATCGTGCCGTGCTCATTGATATCCAACAGCACAAGGAATCCCCATTTGTTACCAAACCGTGCGATGACATTACGC
>CAJOCN010000054.1 GCA_905233255.1 Paludibacteraceae bacterium | reverse complement strand
CTATTTCGAGATTCCGGTCAAGACCGAGATCGGCAAACCCTTCACCGGTGCCGACTACGAGCGCTGCACCGCTGAGGCGGAAGCCCGCGTTCCGGAGATTAAGAAGTCCCTCGGACTCTAAGGATGACTAAGATACTAAGGTTCTAGTATCCCTAGTATCCCTAGTATCCCTAGTATCCCTAGTATCCCTAGTATCCCTAGTATCCCTAGTATCCTAGTATCCTAGTATCCTAGTATCCCTAGCCTTTTATAAATAAGGTACGCGCACCCGCGCGTACCTTATTTGTTTCCTTCGCCTTTCGCCTATAACCTATAACCTATAACCTATAACCTATAACCCTTCGCCTTCCGCCCTTCGCCTTTTATCCCCTTCTCGCGCATTTTTGCGCGTTTCTTTCTTCTTTTTCAGGGCAATCCGATTGCCCGCCTGCTGATTCTTGGTAGTTGCAGGCGTTTGCCCAACGCCGCCTCCGCCGCCTTGTATGTCCGTTCCCGCGGAATTATATCCCGCCCGCCGCACGCTGATTAGAGAAGCGAACATTCCGCTTTACTTCACCTCCTGCCCCGTGAGGGTATAGGTCTTCTCCCCGCGGAGGATGTAGATTTCTAACCGTAATTTAATGCAGATTTGCACTGAAATACGAATAAATAGCTCTGAAAACCGAAAATACGGATAAACATTTGCACAATTCAAAAAAAAGTAGTATCTTTGCGGCGTTTTTAACATAGATGCGTTATGGATTACATTCGACGTGAGATTTATTTGAACAAATTGATTGCCCGGCGCAACAATGGTGAGGTAAAAGTCATAACAGGACCGAGACGTAGCGGAAAGTCTTGGTTGTTATCGCACGTGTATTACGATTATTTAGTGGAGACAGGTGTGCCGAAAGACCATATTATCGCCTTGTCTTTTGATCAGGACGACGAGAATATGCGCGAAGATTTATTGGAAGTCTCGGCTCTGAAAACGTATTTGTATGAGCGCATCAAAGACCAAGATAATTATTATCTGATGCTCGATGAGATACAAGAGGTAACGGGTTTTGAACGTTTGGTAAACGGACTGAATGCCAAACCAAATGTGGATGTATATATCACCGGCAGTAACAGCCATCTGTTGAGTTCAGGTATCAATACGCTTTTCCGCGGACGAGGCGATGAGGTTCATGTATATCCGTTTTCGTTTGGTGAGTTCTGCACGAATAGGACGGAACCGATGAACGAACTATGGAAAGAGTATTACACATACGGAGGACTTCCGGGATTACGCAACCACGGCTCTGCCGAGCAGAAAGTGAATTACCTGCAACGCCTGTGGAAAAAGACCTATTTGGCGGATGTGATAGAGCGTCATAAGTTGCGTAATGAGGATTTGTTGGAGAACTTGGCGGATGTGCTCTGTTCCTCTGTCGGTTCGTTGAATAATCCCACCAAATTAGCTAACACCATTCAATCGGTCAAGCAGCAGAAAGCCGATCGAGAGACCGTAGAAAAATATCTTTCTTATTTGGAAGATGCGTTCTTGTTTGAGTCCGTCAAACGCTATGATATCAAAGGAAAAAGGTATTTTGAATCGATCAAGAAATATTACTCTGTGGATATTGGTCTGCGCAATGCGCGTTTGAACTTTCGCCAGCAGGAATTGACGCATATTATGGAAAATATCGTCTATAACCATTTGCGGATTTTCGGGTATCTGGTGGATGTGGGTGTTGTGGAAGTGCGTGAGATGAAAGACGGCAAGCAGCAACAAACGCAGTATGAAGTGGATTTTATTGCAACAAACGGTCAAGAGAAGTATTACATTCAATCGGCATACCGGATAGACGATGAGGTTAAACAAGAACAGGAACTGCAATCTCTGAAACGGATAGATGATAGTTTTCGGAAGGTGGTTATCGTAGGTGATGACATAGCTCTCTGGACGGATGAAAATGGCATAATGTACATCGGTCTTTTCCAATTCCTGCAAAAAGGCTTACAATCATAAAACACACGGGCGACTCATCGAGCCGCCCGTTTTGTTCCTTTGTACATTGTACTTAGTATCTTGGTACTTTACTTCACTTCCTGTCCTGTGATGGTATATACCTTCTCCCCGCGGAGGATGAAGATTTGACCATTGATCAGAACCTTGGTGACGCACTCTTCCCCGGCTTGAATATCTTCAAGAGCTTGATCCATACTACGGCGGTCTACCACGTTGCTTCGTCCACTTAGGGCTGCTGCAGGTGCTTTCGCCTTGCCCGGGGCGTGAGCCGCAGCGGAGAGCATATATTCGATGACATAATAAGGTTCGCTATCCGCCGGTGTCTGATCCGTATAACTGGTGTTGGACGCCGCTACGGAAGCTATCTGGGTGAGGCTTGACGGCGTTGCGCCACGAAGGATGTTATAGGAGCCTATGGATGCGCCTTCATAGCCATTCCAGATGAGGTTGAACGTACCGTTCGTCACACCACGATTAATAGTCAGATGAACCGTTTTGTGGATAGTGGAAGCCGGCGACTCCGTGCCGTTGGCGGAGATACCTGTGATACGATACCGCTCGGCGCGAATGGTAGCATCGGAATTGGCATCAGTGAAAGAACCGTCCGTTGCTGCTGCAGAGCCTATGTATTGGAAGTCATTGAGGGTAGTGCCCTCTTTATATACATAGATGGTATTAAACGGCTCTACGTTGGTCCATGAGAGACTGTTATGTCCGTTGGCATCGGTGGTAACGAGACTCAGCGTCGGGATGTTCGTTTGCGGACGGACTGTCACTTCCCATTCGTAATAACCGGTACAGCCGTTCGGAGTGGTGAACTCTAAGCGCAACTCCAACTTGTCATCACAGAGCGATTTCTCGTTCGGAAGCAAGTATGCAGTGATAGTGGCACCCTCTACTTTGAGTCGCCGGTCGTAGATCAGGAAATAGGATGCATCCAGCAAGATACCTACCCCATCCACTTTATGCCAAGTGGCATCATCATTGAGTTTGGCATACCATGCACAGGTCACGCCTTCGGGCAGAGAGACGGTAACGGGTGTGTCCTCATAAAGCTCTTGCGGCGGATAGATAGGCATCTCGTATGGGTCATATACATTGATGGTGTCGCGATAAGTGGTATCGCCAAGGGTGAGAGATACCACTTTCTCTCCGCTTGACTGCCAATAGACTGTATAAGGACCGAAGCCACTACCATTATATACGACTGCTTCGCCGAAGTCCCAGACAGGGGTAGCCGTCTTGTCTGCACCCATATAAGAGACGGCAGTATAATCCCACGCGCAAGTGGTAGCCGGTGCTTCTATCGGATTGCGGGCTACATTATAAACAAGCGTCTCGGAGAAGAGGGACATCTTGTTTTGGTTATCCACCGCTTGCAGGCGAATCTCATAGTTTCCGTTGGATAGAACGGATGAAGGAATGAAGAACTGCTTAGCGTTAATATAACTATGGCCCGGCAGATAAGCCGCATTTTCGTTACCGCCGTTCTGCGGCGAGAAGAGATAGGTCTCCGCGCCCTCGGCTTTCATCGAGAGGTTGTATCGCATAAGCGCAGCCGGCGTATGGTCATCGATGGCATCGTCCCACGTGAGAAGCAGTCCTTCGCTGGTCATCGAGGCTTGGATATTCGTCGGCGCTGCCGGACGGTCATCGGGTTGCGTGACGATAGGATAAAGCGTTGTTAAATTGAATTTCAGATAGTGTTCATTGGGCGTGAGATAAACATCTTGCAAATCCCAAACATCTTTAATGCCTTCAACTAAAACCCCATGGTTCATCAATCCTTCTGCGCCCATATACCATATATAGAGCGCATAGGCATCGGCTGCTGGTTCTGTTATGACGGCAACCGCATCTTTGTATCCGTTGTTGTCCACATCGGTAATCACAAAAGGCTTATTTTCGGGAACTACAATATTCGCACTCTTCGGTAAGTCCATTCGGATGAAGGTTGTATTATTGTTGTTCCAATATACACGTCCGAATTTAACATCGTTCGGATCCAACTGGTCGTTATGATAAACCAGTACATCCGTGTATCCATCTCCGTTAAAGTCCTCCATAATAGCGTTTGTGCCTCCTGCCGGCAGAGCCTCAGGGAACGGGATGTTGCTCTGTTCGTATATACCCTTTCCGCGATTATAAAAGAGCACTAAATATGGGTAGTCAGTTTGTTCCATAGCATTTCCTAATGCGGCAATATCCGCAAAGCCGTCATGGTCGAAATCAGCGGTCTGTAAAGAGCAGAGGTCTTTGTAGCCTAACATATTGCGAAGTAGCGTTGCGTCGCCGTTAACGATTATGTCTTTAAACGTGACAGAACCATCCTTAGTAAAGTCCGCTATCTGCGCTGAATAATATCCTGTATTTCCTATTTCAGTTCCATAGAAACATTCAGGGAAACCAATATGCCGCAGATCCTCGTTCAATGTATAACAGATTGGAACGAAGTCCAATAGATAGACAAGGTTATTATTTGCGGAGAATGCCGTATTGACTCGCGATGTCAGTGCCGGTAGATTGGCATCATGCAACATATATTCAACATTCGAACCCGATGTGCGGAGCAGCAGATCTACGTCTCCATCGCGATTGTAGTCGTACCACCGCATTGCTTGAATCGACTGAATTTCCGAATTCCACATACCAAGCGATTGGCGGAAGAAGGTTGAGTCCTGAACACCTTCATACACGAGGTTGCGCACACCGTCCTGTCGTCCGTCATAAGTATAGTCTGCCAACGGGTTTTTCAACAGATTCGATATATCGTAGTTATATGGATCTCCATTCGTGATATCTACAGGTGCTCCCGCTTTCGCCGGCAAAATGGTCAATACCGCTGAAACGGAATCCTTTTGTCCATCGGGGAAGGTGACAATATGGGTAATCGTCTTTTCTCCGCCGGTCGGGAAACGCAACACAAGGAATGAATCGTCTTGCAGTAATTCTCCATCAGCGTAGAGCCAAGAATGTGCATATCCTTCCGGCAAGGAGGTATAATGCACTTCTACGGAATCGCCAAAGGCAATCTTATCTTTCGAAAGTGTAAAGTCAATGGGGATAAACGTGTGCGCAACACTTGCCTCTTCTGACCACGCAGAGCCCATATGCTGTGCGTCGATGGCTTGTACGGCTACATAGATATCGCTTGGCGCGTAGGAGCGCAGGTCAATCGTGTAAGAATGCGCGCGTCCCATATTGCCGTCCAGGAAATTACGACGGCTGCCATCGGCTTTCGCATGAGCGGCTAAAATGTCGTTGCTACCGGCAGTAGTACCGATACGCAAAGCGTACGTGAGGTCAGCTACTGCGGTCTTTTCGTCTGCTCCGTTGCCCCAAGTAACGGTCAGCAGTCCGTTTTGGTAAGCCAACTGCGGAGCGGCTGGAGCTGTAGGACAGCTGTTAGGAGAGGCTACTGGGAACGGATAGAGTTCTGTTGTGCCGTTATTATGATTGGATGCAGTGATAGGAGGATCAGCAAAACCCGACACCCATACACGGGTTGTACCACTACCATCCAAATCTTCTGCATTGACATGGATGCTCATGGAATTACGTCTATACGATGCAGAGTCAAAATTGCGCCATAGCGTTGTGGCACACGACAACTCATATAGTTTCTGTGGAGCTGCAAATGTGTTATTTGCACCGCCACGCAACAAAACGACCTCCGCGCCCGGAGCAAAATACATGGTGTTTGAAGTGCCAACAAAAGGAATGGAATAACTATATATCAAAATCTCAGCTCTGAAAGCCAATAAGTCATAGTAACCATCACCGTCTATGTCCTGACACTCCGAAAACCACAGTTTGTTGTTTGATCCGTAGTTCTGCTCGTTCTGCTTGGTGAAATTACCATTGCCGTCATTAATAAAGAAACTCGTATATGCTACATTTTGGTTATTATAGGCGGAGAAAGTAGCCAAAATGTCAATATCTCCATCTTTATCGAAGTCATAGCAGAAAGGAGTATCATCTATCACAGCAGTGCTGTTAATGGATGTAATCGCGTAGTTCTGAGAGGCAGCGTCATAGATAGCCACCTTCAGTGCATCATCTCCCGGCATAACAAAATCTGTTAAACCATCGCCGTTGAGGTCGGTAAGGACTATTGTTTCGTCCATGTCCTTCCATTCCCATTGGCCATTCCCTTTGTTGATATAGAGGAATCCATCTCTCTCGTTCACTAAATCCATCAGTCCATCGCCGTTAAGGTCAATAGTTGTCATTGGCAGTGAGAGTTGGTTGGCTACACTCTTCGCTTTGCGGACATGAGGTGCATGCAATGGAGTGCTGTTCACAAACTCCATTGTTTCGAATCTAAATCCACCATCCTGTGTCTGATAAGCAATCTGGCCATATGGCGAAGGATTCGTATTCGTTATAATCAAATAATCCAAACGACCATCGTTGTTCAAATCCATATTAGTCATCGCAAAGGCTCCGTTCGCTAAAGTATATTCCTTCTCTTTGCTTATCCAAACTTGAGTAGATCCCGTTACACTACCCTCTGAGCGCTCAGTGAACGTAACATTCCCAATAGTAAACTCCGGTTTGCCGTCATGATTAAGGTCTTCTATACTTAATATACGGTTACCGGATGAGTATCCCAATGCGCCAATATTCTCAAAGGTATATCGAACCATCGTGTCTTGCAGCATAAAGCCCTCTGCAAGAGAAGTTGTGCTTGCGATAGTCAAGTCACTGTTTGTGTGCCTGCAGTCACAACCCGGCACTTGTTCATCGACGTCATAACTCTTGATAGTTAGGTTAGCCACCTGTTTCTTGCCATCTCCGTTGAAATCATACAGCGCCTGTGCATCCGGCATTTCGAGATAGAATATATTGCTGCGGTCGTTATGAGTAGCATGATAAAGCAGATAGCCGTTAATAAACCCTCTGACATCCGAATTATCGAACCGAGTATATCCTATTTGCCCATATACTATAACCGTATCGCCCGCCTGTATTTGTGCGGTATGGAAGAACGGCACACTATTCAGATATAAAGAATGATACACGCCCCATTCTGCACCAAAATCAATCGATGTGACAGCATCCGAGATAGCGAAAGACAATGTTCCTCCTTCTTCCAAATCGCTGCTATAATTCCGTGTCATTATTCCTTTAACAGCATAATAGTTTCCATCTTGGGGAGAAATAGCGCGCCATTGTTCCATGGTCAGTATATCCGGATTATTCCAGTCTATTGTGTAAACCGCCTTTATCGTGATCTCCTCGGTGATATTGGTCAAGTCGTGATCCCATCCGGCGAAGAGCATAAATGGAACATCCGGTGCTTGAGGAGCCGATACGGTACCGCCGATAGCCACGCGTCTCCGCTGTATCAGGTTGCCGTCAATGTCTACAAACGTAACCGTTACATACCCGGCCACCTCTTCATAGACAGGATGCACCTCGATAAACGGATTGTCACCACCGAGGTTGGTAAGACTTGTGTCCCAGCCGATGAACTGATAACCCGTTTCTGTCATGTCCGCAGGAGCGGTAGCATTGCCGCCGCGAGCAACCGTCTCGCGCTTGATCTCCTCGCCATGAATGTTATAGAAAATAACGGTATATTCAGTCAACTGCCGGCACTCGATGCGATAAGCACATATTTGATAACTTGCATCCGGCATATCCCAACGCAGGGAGTCGGTGTATCCTGTCCAATGTACATACAATCCATCTTGTTCTACCACTCCGCTGCTCCATGTCGCGGCTGCAAGATTAGCAGCGTTACCTTCATAACGGCACACAAAAGTCAAGTTGTTAAAGGGTTCAGCAGCTTTTATGTACTGATAACCGCTATAGATAAGGAGTCTGTTTTGATACCTTACACCGTCGATGGTGATTGAATCGTAATCTATGCCGCCTCCTTCATAATAGTCGCTAAAAATAGTATAGTCGCCTTTGGTGGCTTGAGGTATTCGCCATGTGCCGTATTGTTCTTTCCATTCGTCGATGGAGAAATTCAGCAGGGTCCGACGAACAGGATGAATTTCCAGATCCGCGAGTACATCAGTAAACTCCTGATCCCAGCCGCTGAAACACTCGTCGTCTATTATCGGGGCAGTGGCATCGCCCCCTATTGACACCGGTTCGGTCTTGGCTATATTGCCATTGAAGTCATAGAATGTCACCATTGCTTGATTATCCGTAGTATCGGAGATAATCGTAACCCCTGCGAGAGGCGATCCGTAGCCGGAGGTGAAAACTACCTGTGCGGCATCTCCCGTCCAGATGGCGGTACTGATGTTTCTTTCCCAGTCATTTTCTCCAAACTCCAATTGGCCGGTGGAACAGGAGGACTTGGGATTGCCCATTTTGAGCCAATTTTCTGCAACCCTGCGACCTGCAAAGGTCAAGATGATCTTTCGTATTTTGTAAGGAGCTGTGACGGTGAGGGTGCTCATCCAGGAAAGATAGACGGAATTATCCTGATAGCTCGGTTGATCTCCTTCCAAACCCTTCTTAAAAATTATCAGCTTGTCATCAACCGCAAATCCGATAGAGTCTGCTGGACCGGTCGTCCATTCGTCCCAAGGGTTATCTTCCTGCCATTGCGCCACATAAGCCGGTATGTCCAGTACCGTCGTATCGTTATAACTGAGCGACGGATCCACCGGCGGCTCTGAAAACGTGATAGCGAATGACACAAATCCCTCCATGGCAGCGAATGTGACGGTCAGGCTCTCTTCATTGCCAATCCATGTTACTGCCGTTTCTTCGGCGCTTTTCTCGCCGGCGCTCCATGCGGCGTTCACAAGGTTATTAGCCATAGTAGCGTTGTATAGGGTGAAAACCGCCCGGTTCAGCAGCTTACCCTCCGGCGCAGTAATGGTCATGCTGCTACCGCTTGTTGCCGCTATGGCATTATAGGAGACGTTATAACTCGGAGCGTTTGCCGCGCTGCCCTGCGTGAAAAGGACAGTTACGCCATCCTTGGTAAAATTAGTTACTGCTCCTCCGTTACCGAGGTTCTGCGCCGCAGCCCATTCGGCTGCCGTAAAACTAATCTGTGCTTGCATTGCCACCGCCATCAGCAGTCCCAATGCCATGAATAAATACTTTTTCATATTGTTTGTGTGTGTTAAATCGTGAGTTTGTATTCGGATTATTTATGCTATTTGTAGTGACCGTAAGCGGAGATTACTAAATTGGCTCTGAACTCCTCCTCGGTCATCTCTACTTTAGGTTCTTGGACGCGTGGAGTACGAATAGTAGTAATCTTCCATCCCATATTAAATTGATTTTGCGCTGCAAATTTACACAAAAAAAATGACACTCGCAAATAAAAGTGCCATTTTTCATGTTTTTAGGTCATTTTATAAAGAACGCTTGTTGCTTACTTTTTCCTCAAGTCTTTTATCACCATGCTTGCTAACGTGCAGCCGAAGACGGCGGTGACTTGCATGAGACTGCCCTTGATTTTCTCCTCCCCCTGAGGGGAGGTCGGGAGGGGTTGTCCATTTTCCGTCGAATAGACGCATTTCACTTTCCGGTACGGATGCAAACCGATCTTCTTCATGCGTGCACGGACGGCTTTGGCGAGCGCGTCGCCTTGTATGGACATCAGTTCGCCGGTAGTGACTTTCGTGGGGTCGAACCGCAGCGCGGCGCCCATTGAGCTGAATATCTTCATTCCGCGCACGCGCGTCGCGTTAATAATAAGGTCTGTCTTCGCTGCCACGGAGTCGATGGCGTCAATGATATAATCGTATTCACCGATCTTTAGATCCGCTCCACCCTCGGTTTTTCCTTCCGCATAGTAGTTCTCAAAAACTGCCTCTATCTCCGCATCCGGGTTGATGGTGAGCAACCGCTCTTTGAGCACCTCCACTTTGGGGCGTCCGAGGGTCTCCCGCGTAGCGGGCAGTTGCCGGTTGACGTTAGAGGGCTGCACGGTATCGCCATCGACAATGGTCAGATGCACCAACCCCGTCCGGACCAGTGCCTCTGCGCACCAAGAGCCGACACCTCCTACGCCGAAGAGGATGACGCGGACGTTGCGTAACGATTCCATTACCTCACTACCCAAGAGAACTTCACTTCTGCTGAAAAAATCTTCCATAAGTATTCAAATTGTGTGCAAAAGTACAAAAAAATACGCATTTATGCAAAAAAAGTCGCTAAAAATTTTGTTAATTCAAATATTTGTTGTAATTTTGCGCGCTTTTTCGCTCGTATGAGTAAAAGGAATAAACTCGGGATGTAAACCAGCGAAGCGTTTGCAGACCGAAAAGCGTAGCATGACACGTAGCGTTATACAAGCGTGAAACGCGCAGAAGCGCGCCCAGGTGGCGGAATTGGTAGACGCGTTGGTCTCAAACACCAATGGGAAACCGTGCCGGTTCGATCCCGGCCCTGGGTACAAGAAAGGAGGTGTAAGCAATGATTATCGTTCCTGTTAAAGAAGGAGAGAACATCGAGCGTGCGATTAAGAAATTCAAACGCAAATTCGATAAGACGGGTGTCGTAAAAGAGCTCCGTCGTCGTCAGCAATTCGACAAACCGAGTGAGCTGAAGCGAGTTAAGATGGCGCATGCTAAGTATGTGCAGTCGTTGCATGCTCACGACGATATGTAAAAATTAAGAGTCACTTAACGGTGACTCTTTTCTTTGGGGCCCCCGAGGATTTTAATCCTTGGGGAAATCGTAGAGCAAGGTGTAGCGTAATTGAGCGGCAGTGCCGCGAGTCACGCAAGACTTAGCTCAAGATATATCGCTCCAATTATGCGCTTCGATACGTAGAGTATCGAGGCGTCTTTTGTATATGCGGTTCATCTCGTCCTCGAGGAGCGGATCCTGGTCGAGTATCTCCAGCGCCGCCTGACGGGCGACGGCTACGAGCTGGCCGTCCGTAGCGAGGTTGGCTATATGTAACTCAAAAGGCGTGCCGGATTGCAGGGTTCCCTGCATGTCGCCGGGCCCGCGGAGCTGCAGATCCGCCTCGGCGATGCGGAAACCGTCGTTGGTCTCCACCATGATGTTCATCCGCTTGCGGGTGTCCGAAGATATCTCGTTATCCGTGAGCAGAATACAGTAGCTCTGGTCTCCGCCTCGTCCCACGCGTCCGCGGAGCTGGTGGAGCTGGCTCAGTCCGAACCGTTCGGCGTTCTGGATCATCATCACCGTGGCGTTGGGCACATTGACGCCTACCTCGATCACCGTTGTGGCGACGAGGATCTTGGTCTCGCCGGACGCGAACCGCTGCATCTGTAGGTCTTTGTCCGCCGCCTTCATCTGGCCGTGCACCATGGAGATCTTATATTCGGGGAACGCCTCGCATAACTCATTGAATCCGTTCTGCAGGTCCTGCAGGTCGAGTTTCTCGTTCTCTTTGATGAGTGGATAGACGACATAGACCTGCCGTCCTTCCTCTATTTGCTTGCGCACAAAGGAATAGACCTGCGCGCGGCGCTCGATATTATAGTGAATCGTCTGGACGGGTTTACGTCCGGGCGGTAACTCGTCAATGACGGAAACGCTGAGGTCGCCATAGACGGTCATCGCCAAGGTGCGAGGTATCGGCGTAGCGGTCATGACGAGGATGTGAGGCGGGCAATCCGGCATCGCCTCCCCGGTTCCGGCGACACGCCGGTTCTTGGTCCATAGTTTGGCGCGCTGTGCCACACCGAAGCGGTGCTGCTCGTCGATGACGACAAAACCGAGGTTCTGCCACTGCACATCGTCCTCCAATAATGCGTGCGTACCTATTAATATATGTATCGTGCCGTTGAGCAGTCCGTTATGGATGGGGACTCTGTTCTTGGCGGTCGTCGAGCCGGTGAGAAGTGCTATGTGGACGGCATCACCGAGCGGCGCGAGGAAGTTCTTGAGGGTCTCGTAATGCTGGTTGGCGAGGATCTCCGTCGGCGCCATGATACAGGTCTGGTAACCGTTGTCGATAGCGAGGAGGCAGCAGAGGAGTGCCACGAGCGTCTTGCCGGAACCCACATCGCCCTGCAACAGACGGTTCATCTGGTGGCCGGACTTGAGGTCCTCGTGTATCTCGCGGATGACACGTTTCTGGGCGTTGGTCAGTTCGAAAGGCAGCGCCTTGTAGAGCGCGTGGAACCGTGCGCCGACCATCGGCATCGCAAAGCCGAGATTCAGTTCGCGGCGTTTGAGTTGGCGAAGGAGTTGTAACTGTACATAGAACAACTCTTCGAACTTCAACCGTGCCCGTGCGTTCTGCATCGAGGGTGTGTCTTTCGGGAAATGGACATTGACGAGCGCGTCGGTCAGACCCATTAAATGGTACTTCTGCAATATATCCGCACCGATGGTATCCGGCACGCCCATTTTCAAGTCCGGTATCATCTCGGCGATGATGGTCCGCATGGCTTTGGAGTTGAGCCCATGGCGTTTCATCTTCTCCGTCGTGTTGTAATACGGCTCCAGCCCCTGCGTCATCTCCGGCGTGACTTTGGACATCGGGGTCAACTCGGGGTGGACGAAATTATAGATGTGCTGGAACCGGCTGGGTTTGCCGAAGAGGAGATACTTGATCCCTTTCTGCAGCTTGACATACTGCACGCCCTTGAACCAGACGAGTTCGCATTGGTGGGTGCCGTCGAAGAATGTAGCCGACAGGCGCTGCGCGCGGCCGATGCCGATGGTATGCCACTCGGTGATCTCGCCGATGATCTGAACGTACGTATCTTCGTCGTCCAGTTCGGCGATGCGGTAGAACCGGCTGCGGTCAATATACTTGTACGGATATTGGCGCAGCATGTCCATGGCTGTGTTTACCTTCAGCTCAGAACGAAGAATGTCGGCACGCTTGGCACCGACATTCTTACAATACGTTATATCTCGTTGGGAGAGTTCCATTAGCCTTTTGCCAATATCCCTTCGCCTTTATTGCAACTTGAAGTTAACCGGCACCGTGTACTTCACGCGTACGGGTTTACCACGTTGCTGACCGGGTTTCCATTTCGGCATCGATTTGATGACGCGGATAGCCTCTTTGTCGAGTGACGGGTCACCACCGGAACGAACTACCTCTACATCCACGATCGAACCGTCACGGTTCACCACGAACTGGCAGATTACACGACCCTGGATACCGTTCTCCTGTGCGATAACCGGATACTTCACGTTCTCGCTCAGGTACTTGAAGAGGGCTTGCTGGCCACCCGGGAACTCCGGCATCTTCTCTACAACGACGAAGACAACCTCTTCTTCCTCCTCCTCAACAGGAGCCTCAACCGGCGCTGCGATAACGACTTCCTCCGCCTTGTCATCCTCGGCGTTCACCTCGATAGACTCGGTCTCGACGTTATCTTCCACCACGTTCAGCACCTCAACCTCTTGCACGGCAGGGGGTGGGGGAGGGGGAGGAGTCTCTTGACTCGTCTGCTGGATCTCTACTTCTTCCTCAAACAGGAACTCTGTGTCGGTCACCTCATACTTCGTGACCTCTCTCTCCGTCCACTCAAGCGCTACATAAACGAGGCTGAGTACGAAAACCAAACCCATCAATACATAGACGAGTTTGTCCTTCTCGAGACTGGCATTTTCAGATTTCTTGACTTGCATATACTGTGTTTTTTAGGTCGTGATTTTTGAAATCGGCTACAAAGGTACAACTTTTTAACGAATTATGCAAATTTTTTATGCTTTTTTTCGCTAAAGAGAATAAAATTATACGTTTTTATTTGTGTAAATGCAAAAAATATAGTACCTTTGCAGCCGAAAAATGGGTAATCAACTATCAAAAATATGGAATTCTCCATCCGTGCGTAACGTGGGCAAGCTCCTCTCGGCGAATGTCATTGCGCAAGCCTTAGGCATTCTGGTTTATCCTATTCTCACGCGTATGTACTCGCCGGAAGATTTCGGCTTGCTGAATTTGTTCATGAGTAT
>CAJOCN010000053.1:13724-14500 GCA_905233255.1 Paludibacteraceae bacterium | reverse complement strand
TCCAACTCGATGCCGTAGTTCCATTTCAGACGCACCGCTGCGGTGTATTTCATGTCCTGCCAGAGTTCGATCTTCACCTCCATCTTCGTCTCCACCTCGTCTGTTTCCATCCAAAGGTCGTAGTCGTTGCGGGTGCGCTGGTAGCCCGGCAGCTGCGTCAGCTTGTCCTTGTACGTGCTCTCCAATATATCCGGCAGGAAGATGACGCGATACGTATATTTCTTGTCGTACTCAATATTGCTGTCGGTCATTTTCAGGGAGGAGGCATTGCCGTTCAGCGTATTGACAAGGGTGTAGTCATTGGGCTTGCCCGACTCGTAGCGGATCACATACCATTTGCCGTCTGTGCGGCAATCGACGTCCTTGGTCGTGGAGCCGTCATAAGCGGTCTCGGTCTCGTTTCTTTCCCAACTGACGGTCACCTCCTTGGTCCATTTGTTGTAGTCGGTGCTCACCGATACAGGGCGTGTGTAGGGCTGCACATAAGTGCCCGTGATATACGGCTGGTAGAGGAAGTTGTCATGCGCAAGGGTCCCGCCCAAGTTCACATGCATACCGCCCCGGTATTTCAGATAGACGGGCATGGTGTAGGCGTACTCGGTATGCCCTGCGTTGGGGGTGCGGAGCCAGGATTTCCACTCTACATCCATCTTGCCGCCGCTCTTTTCGGTGATATGCACATTGCTGCTGGAGGTGGTGTAGAAGTACTGGTAAGTGCTCATCTCTACGCTATCGTAGTAATACGCCCTCACTTCGTACGACTGCTTGAAGCGGTT
>CAJOCN010000053.1:0-13699 GCA_905233255.1 Paludibacteraceae bacterium | reverse complement strand
ACGGTGCCGTCCGTGCCCCATGATACGGAAGAGAACTTCGGCATCGGATAACCCTCTTTGAGCGCCGTGCAGTTGATGTCCTTGTCCCATTGCACAGACGCCCAGTAACCATAGGATCTCCCCTGTATGTTCTCTTTCATCATAATACACTTCACGCCATCTTCAAAGGCTCTGGAGGAAGGCATATATTGTATGGTTATATATCTATAATTGGATAAATTGGAAGCATGGATGTAGCCCCATGTGCTGTCGGTGATACTATAGGATACTACGTCCCATTTATAATATTCTTTCTTCCAATTGGCTATCGTATGTACCTGACTGTCAGCAGTCATCACATAGATTTCCCCAATAAACTCACATTCATACTGTGGTTGACCGAAGTAATCACCATACCCTGCAAACACTTTGAATTCCCAATAGAATTGGTTGTTATCAGGATTGAACGTTTTCTTTGTCTCGAAAGAGCCCGAATAATCCGTTATACCAATATAGCAATCGTCTCCCCTGTATCGCACTTTCCCTCCGCCTTCATCATCCCTTGTCGTATTCCATGAAGAGGTTGCCCATGCGGGTAGAGCGGTGGTGCAGAGTAAGAGCAGCATAGCCGCCACTCTCGCGCCACTCTCGCGCCACTTTTGGTTGCCACTCTCGCGCCACTCCGATAAGTGAGTAATCAGTCTTCCGACTGTCGATTTTGTTTTCATAAATGTTGTTGTTTTTTTATTTATATATATTATCAAAATTTCTCTATGTTTATTTCTTTTCTATCAGTCCAAAATTATCAATCTTCTTTTAGGTCAACCATACAGCGAAGCTGATCGTGCCTGTACGGCAAAGAATTAAAGACAATTAAAGACAATTTTCTTTATTGGATTACCTGTCTGCACTAAAAAAATGCATATTTATATAAAATATCCCTCATTGAGTGCATGTTTTCATATAAAATCTCCCTCATTGAGTGATTTTTCTTTGGAAATATTTGTTTATATGCAAAAAAAGCAGTACCTTTGCAGCCGGAAACGTTAAAAATTAGTCAATTATAAAACCGAGAAACGTTAATTTTTAATTCTTCTAAATTGCCAGAAACGTTAAAAACAGTTATATATGCAACGCAAGATCTATTCTCAATTAGTAGATTGGAAGCAGTCTTCCAATGGTAAGAGTGCATTGCTCATTGAAGGGGCACGCCGTATCGGGAAAAGTTACATTGTAGAGGAGTTTGCACGTAATGAATATGAAAGTTATCTCATCATAGACTTCAACCATACGGAAGCGGCTGTGCTGTCGTTCTTTGAAGATTATGCTACGCGGTTGGATATGTTGTTCCAGATGTTATCCATCCATTACGGCGTGGAACTGGTCGAGCGTAGGTCGCTTATCGTTTTTGACGAAGTCCAGCAGTTCCCCCCTGCGCGTGCGCTCATCAAGTATCTTGTGGCAGACGGCAGGTACGACTATATCGAAACCGGTTCACTCATCAGCATTCATAAGAACGTGAAGAATATCGTCATCCCCTCCGAGGAGCAACATCTGGCGATGTACCCGATGGATTTTGAGGAATTCCTGTGGGCTACAGGAAACGGGAAGATGATGGCTTATATCAAAGATTGTTGCGCTACTCAGACTCCCCTCGGCCCGCTTCACCGCAAGGCGATGGATCTTTTCCGGCTGTATATGCTGTTGGGCGGAATGCCGCAAGTGATCCAGACCTATATAGACACGCATGATTTCCGGCAGACGGAGAAGATAAAGCAGAATATTCTTGCCCTGTATCGTGACGATATTCATAAATATGCCACGGGCGCAGAAGCCAAGGCGGCGGATATATTCGAAGCCATCCCCTCGCAGTTGCAGAAACAAGGCACCCGCTTTGTATTGGCGGATATAAACGCGAACGCAAGATACGTTCACTACGAGAGTGCCTTTTTCTGGTTGCGCGATTCGCGTATTGTCAATATCTGCTACAATACGTTTGCCCCGAATATCGGGCTGGGAATGAACACAGAGCGCACCACGCTCAAATGCTACATGGCTGATACCGGTTTGTTCCTCTCCCTTGCTTTCGATGAGCAGGGAAGTATGCCGGCAGAAGTGTACGAACGGATCCTGCATGGCAAACTGGAAGTCAACCTTGGCTATGTCATGGAAAACATGGTCGCACAAATGCTACAGGCGGCAGGGCATAAATTGTATTATTTCTACCAATATGACGACAAAGACTCCGACAATACCATGGAGATAGACTTTCTGGTCAGCAAGCCTTCCGTTACTTCGCGGAAGAATATTTGCCCGATAGAAGTCAAATCTTCCCCACGCTATGCGCTGTCGTCCCTGAAGAAGTGCATAGCCAAATTCAGCCAATACGTCACCCGCCCCGTTGTCCTTCACACCAAGGATCTGGAAATCAAAGACGACATTCTCTACCTCCCTGTCTATATGACCGGGCTGCTGTAATGGGGCCCCCGCAGATTTCAATCTGTGCGGGTGAAGAAGTGCTTCGGATAGCACTTCGAGTGTTGCAAGCAACACATAGAACCTCGGAGGCACATGTTGCATTCTTTCTTAGGGCTCCCGCAGATTTGGAATCTGTGGGAAGAGGAGGAAGCACAACCATTACATTTGTTGCAAAGCAACTTAATCATGGATTGTCGCTTCCGACGAAGCATCGCGGTATCGACAATTGCACACATGTTGCCGAACGCGAATGGTAATCCAATATGTCAAAGATCGTTTTTGGGCTGTCAGCATTCAGCTGTCAGCTTTGAGATTTTACGGCTTTAGTTATTCAAGTTTGAGCGATGCTACTACGTACTCGCCTTCGTTGAGGGTGGCGGTAGCCGTGCCGGTGTAGGTATTTTCTCCGCTGGTGACGGTGAACTTGTAGGTTACTCCGTCAGCGGGGAAGAAGGCTACATAGACCTCCGTCGGGGTAGTGCCTGTAGGGGTGGTAATTGTGAGGGGAGAGGTTAGTTCTTCGGTGGGTTCTACGTGGACACTCTCTACCGGTGTGTTATGAGCGATGGACACCGTGCCCTTTTGGGGATACTTTCCGTCATTGGGACCGTCATTCGCGGTGTAATAACCGATTTCAAGCGAGCTGATCGGGAGCGGTGTGTTCGGGGCTTTTTCATCCACGAAAGAGAACTTACAAACCGTCATCAGGCTCTTCATCTCAGCCAGCTCCGCGTTGGCGGTCGTCTCCGTAACAGACACTACACTCGCGATACCGTATATATGGTGGTATTTCTCCGCTAAGGTCTCCAACGTTCCGTCCTGTCCGGCTACGGAGATAGTGTACTCCGCTGTCAGAGAGGTAGCGTGGAAAGTGAACAACTCCGGATGGTTCTCTACATCCGGAGCCGGATAGATAAGCGCCAACTGGTTCTCCTCATCACACCAGACCCGTTCGCCGGAGAAGGAAGCAACGCTACCATCTTTGTCCGCACGGAGTGTGCCAAAGAGAGGTTTATCTTCTTCGTCATTGTAGTAGTAATTATAGCTATAGCTCAGATTGCGGTAGAACACCTCGTCGTCTGCGCTCCAGATAGCATCGAGCGTCTCCTCGCCCGCATTCCCGTTCTCCGTGATGGTGGCTTGCGGGAGACGCATAATCCCCCTCTCCTGGGAAGAGGGCTGGGGTGAGGTTTGCACTATCAGCGTGCGGGGTTTGAGTTCCGCCTGCTGCTTGGGCTGGCTGCACGCCGTGCCGAGCATCAGCAGCGACGAGCAGACGATGCCCATGATGACAGATTGGATAAATCCGCCGCTTGTTTTTGTGCTGTAACCGGAGATCTTCGCCTGTATACCTCCGCTGGCGCAGAGGATCTGCTGCGGAGCAGTTGCCACGGTCTCTATGCGTGGCTGAGTGTAGATTTTCTTCATTATGTATGTAGTCAAAATTAACAATAGAACGCCGTATGTACAGTGCGTAAGCATCCAATCCGTCACTTCGTACCTCCGCCGAGGGCTACGTACAGGTCAATCAGGCTGATCAGACCGTTGTACCGGTTGGTTACATCGGCGAGTTGTGCCTTCAGGTAATTCTCCTGCGCGGTGAGCACCTCCAGATAGGACGCTTTGCCTTTCTTCATCAGTTCGCGCGTGCCGTTATAGGACTCGCCCTGGATGGTCAGTAAGCGCTGATAGAGGGTGTCCTGCTCCTGCGCGTTACGGCACCGGAAGATCGCATCGTTGACCTCGTTTCCCGCCTTCAGCATGGTCTGTACGTATCGGTTGGCGGCATCCTGTTGCTCCAGTTTGGCAATCTTGAGGTTAGCCGTCAGTTTGCCGCCGGAGAAGATCGGTTGCGCCAAGCCCATTACCGCGTTCATCAGCAGCTGCCCGGGGTTAGCCACTACGCCGCCGTTATTGGTCCACCCAATGAGGCCCGAGAGAGACAGCGCGGGACAGAAAGCGGCTTTCGCCATGTTGGTTTGATAGAACGCAGCCGCTACGTTGCGCTCTGCGGCACGCACATCCGCCCGATTGCTCAACTGAGCCGCAGGTACGGGCTCCATTGTCCATGCATCGAACTCATAACTCTTCCACGGAGAACGCGCTATCCGGTGCGGCTCTTCGTTCAGCAGCAGGCACATGGACAGCTCTAATGAGTTGATCTGCTCCAGGAGTTGTTTTCGCTGGATCTGCACGTTGATAAGAGACGCCTCCATCTGTCCGATAGAGGGCGAATAAGCTTGTCCGTTCTTGACCAGCACGCGCTGCATTTCCAGCACTTGCTGCCAGATCACTTCCGTGCTATCTATTATGATGGCTTGGTAATCCAGCAGCTGCAGCTGGGTATAGGTTCTTGCTACGGTTGCCACAAGGTTAGCATGGGTAGCTGCACGGTTATCCTCCGCTTGCTCACGGAGCACCTGTGCCTGCCGCTTACGGTTGGTGATAGTACCGAATCCCTCTCCGCCCCAGTTCAGGGAGAGCGGAACCTGATACGTCAGCGTAGCCCCCGACATGCCGGGTCCGGGCGTATAAGTCCCCGATACGCCTACGTTAGCCGGAGAGATTGCCAGAGTCGGCAGGAACCCTAACTTAGCGGCTCTCAGCCTTGCATCGGCTTCCTGCACAGCCAACTGACAGGAACGATAATCTGCGTTATTCTCCAGCGCCTTGCGGATATGTCCCTGCAGGACCGGATCGGTCATGTAGGTTTGCCATGTCTCATCGCTCACCGCCGTTATCAGGCTGTCCGGCTCGGCTTTCTGCGCAGGCTCGTATTTCTTGAAAATACCGCAGGAAGAGAATACGAATGTACAAAGAGACAAAGTACAAAGTACAAGCACCGTTGTAACAGGATTCTTTTTTCGGGATTTCGGCATATCGGTATCAGGGGCTTCCGAAGTTTCCTCAACCGGCTTCATCTCTCCCTGGAAACGCTCATGCAACTTCTGGAAAATAATATAGAACGCCGGTACTACGAACAGGAGAGCAATCGTTCCTACCGCCATACCTCCGGTCACACCAATCGCCAGTGCGCGGTTACCGTTTGCTCCGGCGCCGCCCTCGATGATCAGAGGAATCATACCCGCAATCATCGTCACGACGGTCATCAGGATAGGACGCAAACGATCCTCACAAGCCCCCAGCGCAGCCTCCATAATCGGCATGCCCTGCTTGCGTTTCTCCACGGCAAACTCGGTAATCAGAATCGCCGTCTTGGCTAACAGACCGATCAGCATGATCACACCCGTCTGGAGATAGATGTTGTTCTGCTGACCGCAGAGCCATGAGAACGCGAACGAACCCATCAGACCGAACGGTACGGACAGCAGCACCGCCAGAGGGATAAAATACGACTCGTACAGAGAAGCCAGAATCATGTATATCAACAACACGCAGACAAGATAGATCAGTGCGGTGAGGTTGGATTTGCTGTTAGCTTGCAACTCCCTGCTCATACCGCCGTACTCATATGCGTAACCGGTGGGCAGATGATCTTTCGCCACCTCCTCTATCACGCGCTGCACATCGCCCTCGCTGTACCCTGCATTGGGCTGAATGAAACAACCTATCGACTGATAGAGGTTAAAACGCTTCTGGGAAGCCGATCCGACCGACGGGGTGAGGGTCACGAACTGCGAGATAGGAGCCATCTCCTCACCGATGCGCACGAAGATATTATTGAGCGAAGAGGGGTCAAGCCGGTATTCCGGCGCAGCGCCTGCCATTACGCGATAGACCTTGCCGTACTGGTTGAAGTTACTGATGTATGCGCTACCGCAGAAAGCCCCCAGCGTGTTCAGCACTACATCCGGCGAGATACCCGCACGGTCACACTGCGTTGCATTCACATCGACCTTGTATTTGGGGAACGACTCGCTGTAGAGCGACTGCGCGATCTGTACCTCTGGCCGTTGCTGCAGCTCCGCGAGGAAGGTATTCACGACCTCGTTGAACTTACTCATGTCACCGCCCTGCAGGTCCTCCATCTGGAGGTCTATACCGTTGTTATTACCGTATCCCGGGATCTGTGGCATCTGGGCGGGGAAGATCTTCGCATCTTTGATATCCTCACAACTCAGATACAACTTAGCCATCACCATGTCTATATAATGCTCCAGCCCCTTACGGTCATCCCATGGTTTGAGACGCACCACGAGTGTTCCATAGCTAACGCCCGTACCGGAGATGATACCGAAACCGGATATCTTGGCATAACTCTCCACTTCCTCCAGCCGCAGCACGTGCTCCTCTACCTGCGCCATGATCTTATCGGTCTCCACAAGCGGCGAACCGGCAGGAGCCGTCACATCTACCACGAAAACGCCCTGGTCCTCTTGCGGCACAAGACCTGCCGGCAATGCGCGCATAGCTAACACCATGATCACCACGGCGGCTATCAGCCACAACCAGGCGCGACCGGGTTTCCGGATAAACTTCGCCACGCCGTTCTTGTACTTACCCAAGATGGCGTTATAACCGGCTTCGTAGGCTTCTTTCACCCATTGGTTGAAACTCTTCTTGCCGTTCTCTGCCTCTTTCTTCGGACGGAAAAGCATTGCTGTCAGCGCCGGGCAGAGCGTCAGCGCCGAGATACAACTCAGTCCTACCGAACTGGCAATCGTGATACCGAACTGGGTGAAGAACGTACCGCTCGTGCCGGGCATGAAGGTGACCGGGATGAACACTGCCATGAACACCAGCGTACAACTGATCACCGCTACCGTCACCTCGCTCATCGCATCTTTCGTTGCCTTGTATGCCGAGGTGTATCCATGCTCCATCTTCGCCATCACGGCTTCCACTACCACGATCGCGTCATCCACAACCGTACCGATAGCTAACACGAGCGCAAAGAGCGTCAATATATTGAGCGAGAAACCCGCTACTTTCACTACCGCGAATGTGCCTAACAGCGACACGATGATAGAAATGGAGGGAATGAGCGTTGCCTTGAAATCCTGCAGGAAGAAATATACCACTAAAATCACTAAAATAATCGCGATGATCAGCGTCTCCACCACATTATGGATAGCTGCGTAGAGGAAGTCATCGCTGGTCTGCAGAGTGGTGAACTCCAGCCCCGCCGGCATCGTTTTCTGCAGGTCCTTGTAGATCTCATTGATAGCGGCATTGACCTGGGTGGCATTGGCTCCCGGTGCCTGGTTGATCATGAACACGACGCCCGGCTGACTGTCCACGCGGGACGAGAAACTGTAGTTCAGCGCGCCTAACTCCACATCCGCTACATCTCTCAGATGCAGTACGTTACCGCCGAAACTACGCAGCACGATATCGTTAAACTCCTCTATCGACTGCAGACGACCCTTGTACTCCAGGTTGTACTGGTACGTGTTGCCGCTCTGCTCGCCGAGCGAACCGGTAGCAGCTACCATGTTCTGGTTGCCGATAGCGGCGAAGATATCCTCCGGCGCTATTCCGTATTGCGCCATCACGTCCGGCTTCATCCAAATACGAAGCGAATAGGTATTACCGAGGTTCTGCACCGCGCCGACACCCGTCACACGCAGCAGACGCGGCTTGACGTTGATATCAATATAGTTGGCGATGAAGTCATTATCGAACTTACCGTCGCGGCTCACCAGAGCACTGATCTGCAGGATATTATTCTGCCGCTTCTCGACCTTCACGCCGACCCTCGTCACTTCCTGCGGCAGCAGACCCAGCGCTGCGGATACGCGGTTCTGCACATTGACCGCCGCCATGTTGGGATCGGTGCCTTGTTTGAAAAAGACATTGATACTCACTTCTCCTGTTGCAGAGGCCTCGGAGGTCATGTAAGCCATGTTCTCCACACCGTTGACCGCCTCCTCGATAGGCATCACCACGGATTTCATTACCGTATTGGCGTCCGCGCCGGTGTAGGAGGTGGTGATCATTACTGTCGGCGGAGCAATGTCCGGATACTGCTCGATCGGCAGCGTTTTGAGGCATATAAAGCCCACCAGAGCTATCAGCAGCGAGATACACACCGCCATTACTCTTCTATCTACGAATATATTTCCCTTTGCCATAAATGCTTAAATGATTAAATAACCCAATAAATGGTAAACGACCAAATGGTAAATCACCAAATGACTTTGTCATTTTCATTGACATTCGCCGCTCCTTTGGCTACGATCGTCTCGCCCACCTCTGCTCCGGAGAGGATAGCAGCGCGCAAGCCGTCGCCCAACTCCTCTATCTCTACGATTGCGCTGTGAGCCAGGCTATCGGCTCCTACCTTATAGACCAACGCCTTGTCTTGGATGCGCACAACAGCAGTCAGAGGAACCAGCATCGCGTCTTGCCATTCAAACGGCATAACGATCGTTCCTTGCATTCCCGAGAACAACTCCCCGTTGGGGTTGGGGAATGTCACGTAGCAGCTCACGCTACCCGTCCGCTGGTCCACCATTCCCGAGAAAGAGGTGATCTGTCCCTTCTCTGAATACTCAGCCCCATCTTTGAATCGCAGCGTCACAGGCGGAGCAATCTTGATTACTTTCTCCAGATTACCGAACTCGCTCACCAGCGCATGGATCTGACTCTCCGTCAGGGAGAAACTGGCCTCCATCTCACTCACGCCGGCTACGCGCGTCATGGTCGTACCCTCCTGGATCACATCGCCTACGCGAGGAATGATATTGCCCACCAAGCCGTCCACCGGGCTCTTGATGGTGCAATAATCCAGCCGCAGCTCTGCGTCACGCACTGCCGCACGGGCTTGAGCCACTTGCGCCTCTGCCGATTGCAGGGTGTTGAGACTCTTACGCAGCAGATAGTCACTGATGATGCCTTGATCCGCCAGCTCCTTGTTGCTCTCTGCCTCCAGACGCGCATTGTCGCGGTTGGCGATAGCGGTCTGCAGGTCTGCCTTAGCATGCACCAACGCGTTCTCCGCACTGCGGCTGTCAATCAGGAAGAGCACGTCGCCTTTCTTCACGCGCTGACCGTCCTTCACCTTGATGTCGTTCAGCGTTCCTGTGCACCGCGACACGATATACACGTCGCCTTTACCGCGAATGGCTGCGCTCCAGCTCACAGGAGCCGTCACTGTCTCGCGACTGAGCGTGATGGTTTCATAACTGGTGTGCTGCGCCTCCGGTTCTTTCACACACCCGGAGAGCGTACAGATGGCTGATAAGATCAGCAGAATGGATACTTTTTTCATTGATTATAGTGATTTAGTGATTTTGTACAATGACGGTTCATCCTGTATTTTCATTTTTCCGGTGCAAAGGTACTACTTTTCCCTGAAATATGCAAATAAAAAAAATATTTTACGGCATATTAAATAGGATTTTGGGCAAAATATTTCCAAAGAGGAGCGGCATGAAGAGCCTGGATAATCTCGCCGTCCTGCAGCATCTCCAATACCTGCTCCGGCTCCATAACATCCACATGAATATCCTCGGTCGGCTCCTGGTGCTGCTCGCGCACTTTCTCCACGCCCGTAGCCAGAAAGGTATAGGAGAGGTTGTTATGGTTCGTCGGGTTGGGCGAAAGGGTCATGAACAGACTCCACTCACCGCCCTCATAACCGGTCTCCTCACTCAACTCGCGTTGCGCCGCCTGCAGGGGCGTCTCGCCCGGATCAATCACACCGGCTACCAACTCATAATGGGTCTCACCTAACGCATGACGGTATTGATCCTCCATCACCATCTTGCCGTCTTTCGTAATGGCGATCACGTTGATCCAGTCCGGAAACTCCATCACAAACCAAGTCGGTATCTGTTTACCGCTCGGCAATTCAACACACTCCTGCCGCACGGACAACCAAGGCCCGAGACGCAGAATATTCTCACTTTTCAATACGCGCCAAGCGCGGTTCTTTAATTTAGGATACATTTAATATTCGCTTATTCAGTTGTTTACGTAACATTTTCCAGTTCGGTAGCCTTTGTGTCATGAGTGCTTGGAACGCCGGGCCGTGGTTCTGTACCGCCAGATGCGTCAACTCATGTACCACGACATACTCGACGCACTCCATCGGCACACGCGCCAACTCCAGATTGAACATCAGGTGTCTTTTGCGCGCCGTACAACTGCCCCACTCGCTCCGCATCTGCCGTATCCGCCAACTCACCGGTCCTTCTCCTAACCGCTCCAACCATTGCTCCACCATCCCGTTCAACACCTCCTGCAGTTGTTCGCGGTACCACCCGCGCAACAGGTCTCTGCGGTTTTCCCGGGACGTCTTCGGACGGCAGCGCATAATGATCTTCCCGTCCTCCATATACACGGAATTGGCACCCGAGTTCACGGGCACCACGTGTAGCGTGTACCGCCGGCCGAAGAGCAGATGTTCCTCGCCGGACACATACTCCGGTTGCTTAGGTGGAGGTGTAGAGAGTATTCGGTCGCGGTTGCGGCAGACCCATTCCCACCGGGAGAGCAGGAACGCTTTCGCCTCCCTCTCCGGCAGATAGAAAGGGATGCTCAGCTGTACACGCCCGTCGGGCGGTTTGACGGTCAGACGGATACTGCGTATCAACTTCCGCGCGACCTCTACCTCAATGTTGTCTATTCGGATGGTCATTTACACTTATCCACGCTTTGAGCCATTCGTAATTCTCTCATTTGCCGGAAAGAACAGCTCGTTGCAGCACTTGTGTCATGCAATGCGCTGCGCCGTAACCGTCTATCAAGCTCTCGAGCGGCACCCACTCTACTGTTACTCCGGCTTCGCAAAAACGCTGTTGCAGCGCCTCGCTCTGACCGCCTACCGCCATGATGTGCCGCGGCGAGATGGTCAGATAATTATTGGCATAGTGCATCTCGTCCTCCGGGTCAATCGGGATAATCTGCATACCCCGCTCACGTAGGAAACCCACAAACGGCGTATCTTCCGCAATAAGGCGGTATTCCTTCTCTCCGGCGGCGCGGGCATATATGTCGCAGGTCACGTACTCCGGCTCGCCGGGCTGCGCCTCTAACCGGCTACGCACCATCGTGCACAGGTCCCTGTCGATGATATTGAAATACGTATCAAGGTGCATCTGCATCTGCCAGAACTTATGGTCACGAACTACCACCACGGTGTCATGTCCGAACGCGTCTGCCGCCATCACTTGACGGATTCCTTCCCGGTTCGTACGCATGCCGCAGCCGATGAGCGAAATCGTGCCGGCAGGGAAATAATCGCCGCCTTCCAGCCGTCCCTCACCTGCTATACGCAGCACCGGATCCACTCCTAAATGATGGTAGCAAACCTCGATGATCTCCGTCTCCGGCGCTCGCTGCGAGGAGTTCATCCGGCAAATAATATGTCCGCGAGGAGTGGTGATACTCTGATCCCGCGTAAAATAGAGGTTCATCAGCGGGTTCTGGATATACTGCGCCTCGTAGCCGGTGTTATTGTCCGTGCGGCTCAGTTTGACCGTCGGTTGCAACAAGATACAACGGATCAGATCGCCCTTGCTCATCGCCTCTATCGTCTGCTGCCGGTATGCCTCTGACGCCTCTGCGTCCTCATCCTGAATGGCGGATATATCGTACCGCAACACCTTGGCTGCCAGTGCCCGCAGCGTGTCTATCCCTGTCTCGTTCAGAATCTCCTCTACGGTGTGCACGCGGATACCGTTCTTCTCCAAAAGACGGATATACTCGCGGTGCTCCGCGGCGGCTTGCTCTACATCGAAATAGTGCTCAAACAGCCCTGCCGAGGGGTGTATCACGCCGTTGAACAACTCTGCACCGGGAGTGTGCATCAAAATATCTCCTGCCTCACTCCACTCTGCCTGCGGGTACGCCATCTCGCCTTTCGGCGCCGGCCGGCAGGACACCATGCAAACAGCGCATAACGCTGCCGTTCCTATCAATAGTAAGTGTTTTTTCATATGCTTTTTTATATTGTCTTTATACTATAGCCGTCCCGAATAGACACCGCCGGAAAAGGGTCTTGGCGTCCTCGGGACCTATCATCTTGCTCACGGCGCGGTAGGTCGGACCGTCGTTAATCAGGCCCTCCACATACGCGCTGTTGCGCTCGTTCTTGACAGCCCGGTTTATGTCCTGCGCCGTGGCGAAAAGGCCGATATAGGCTCTGAGCATCTGCTCTGTCATCGCCTCCAACCGTGCGCCGTTGCCTGTCTTGCTAACGGTCGGCGGCAGTTTCAGACGGTCGAACCAGGCAGGGCGCATCGCTTTGTCCTTCAGATCGCTATACTGCTCTTTCACCGCCGTCATGGTACTCAGATCCACGCTCCCCACCAAGGTGTCGTAGGTCTCCAGCAGCAGGGTCTTGCGCCCGAAGGCGCTGATAAAATCATACGAAAAGAGCGGCATGTCTTTGGCATAAGGCGTGCAGATGAGCGTGTCCATCTTCATCAGTCCGAAGAAGCCGCGCATGCTCAGATGCACCACATGGGCAACACCATTCCAGTCGTATGCCTCCAACTCGAACCGCATCCCCCTGCCGGAGAACGTCTGCCATGGCGTTACGTCTTGGGGTGTCAAAGACCCCTGGGCGGCAAACCAATCAAGCTTTGAGCCATTCATATTTAGCTACAGAATAAATAGGCAGTAACGGTATCAGGATAGGCGTTTTCTTCACATACGCCTGATATTCGGGGTCATTGCCGTAGGCGGCGTTCTGACGCAACTCCAGCCGGCGTGCGCCGCTGAACATCACAAACACAATGCCTGCGTACCCTATTCCTACAATCAGCCATTGCCACCAATTGAGCCCTGCGCCTATCGCGCTGAGCAACGCACCCGTCCAGATGGTCACTTCGCCCAGGTAGTTCGGGCAGCGGACGATACGGTACAGACCGGTATCCACAAACCGCTTCGGGTTCTTTTTCTTGGCGGCACTCTTCTGCGCGTCGCTGATGCTCTCTAACAAGATACCGCAAGCCACCACCGCAGCACCTATCCATGCCCACAACTCGCTGTCGTGCGGACCGTTCGCCAGCCGGAAAGCCACAGGGCTCACCTGCGCCACGTACAGCAGCCCGCAGAACAGCCAAATCATGACCATCACGCCGGCAGGCTTCTTCTCCGAATGACCCTCGCCGTAGAGTATCTTGCGGTAGCCCGCCGCCTTGCGTTCGCGCACCAGCAGGTACGTTCCTAATCGCACGCCGAAGATGAACAGCAACACTAACATTGCGATTGTCGGAACCGTGAGATTCGCATGGTACATCACACCCATCGCCACCGCCAGAGCGGCAATGCCGTACCCGTAACCGAGACTGAAGAAATACACGAAGTATTTCCACCCCACTGCGGAAAC
>CAJOCN010000052.1 GCA_905233255.1 Paludibacteraceae bacterium | reverse complement strand
GGAGCATTATGGAATATATCCCGTAGATGGTTGAGAATATCCTGCATACCATAGTATAACTGGTCTGCTTTTGCGCTAGTGACAGCCTCAATACGACGAACTCCGGCCGCAATGCTGGTTTCCATGATAATACGTACAGAACCGATACGTCCTGTTGAAGACACGTGACATCCACCGCACAATTCTACCGAGGGACCATATTTAATCACGCGTACGTCATCTCCGTATTTCTCGCCAAACAACGCCATAGCCCCCATTGCCTTTGCTTCTGCTATCGGTGTATGACGGCTTTCTTCCAGGTGAATATCCTGACGGATGAGTTTATTCGCGAGTTTCTCTACTTCGCGGAGTTCCTCCGGCGTCACTTTCTGGAAATGGCTGAAGTCGAAACGCAGACTCTCAGGTGTGACAAGACTACCCTTCTGCTCCACGTGTTTGCCCAACACTTCGCGTAACGCATAATGGAGAATGTGCGTAGCCGAGTGATTGCATGCAATAGCCTGCCGGCGCTCTGCGTCCACGATAGCAGTCAAGGTTCCGGTTAGATCCGCCGGCAGTTCTGCAAGAATATGTACCGGCAGGTTGTTCTCGCGTTTCGAATCGAGCACGCGCACATTTCCGAGCGTACCCGTATCACCTACTTCACCACCCATCTCGGCATAGAACGGTGTCTTGGAGAGCACCACTTGGTAGAACGATTTGCCTTTCTGGCTCACCTGGCGGTAGCGCAGGATCTCGGTCTCGCATTCCAACTGGTCGTAACCTACGAACTCGGTCTCGCCCTCACGCAGCACAGTCCAGTCGCCCAGGTCCTGCTTGTTGGCCGAGCGTCCCATCTCTTTCTGGTGCTCCAGGGCGCGGTTGTACTCCTCTTCGTTGGTGGTGAAGCCATTCTCGCGCAGGATCAGTTCCGTCAGGTCGAGCGGGAATCCATAGGTATCCTTCAGCGTGAAGACATCCACGCCCGAGATCTCGGTCTTGCCGGCTTTGCGGGCATCGGCCATCAGTTTGTCGAGCAGGGTGATACCCTTGTCCAGCGTACGCAGGAAGGCCTCTTCCTCCGATTTGATCACCGGGGTGATCTGCTGCTCCTGCTTGACCAGTTCGGGGTATGCCTCGCCCATGTCGGCGATCAGTTGCGGCACCAGTTGGTACATGAAGGCCGTACGCATACCGAGGAAGGTATAGCCGTAGCGCACCGCGCGGCGCAGGATACGACGGATCACGTAGCCGGCTTTCTCGTTACTCGGCAGCTGTCCGTCGGTGATGGCGAAAGCGATGGTACGGATATGATCGGCTATGACGCGCATGGCGACATCGGTCTTCTCATCTTTTCCGTACTCGCAGCCGCATATGCTGCCGATCTTGGCGAGCATAGGCTGGAAGACGTCGGTATCGTAGTTGGAGGTCTTGCCCTGAATGGTGCGCACCAGTCGCTCGAAGCCCATACCGGTGTCGATCACTTTCTTTGCCAAGGGTTCGAGGCTGCCGTCTGCCTTGCGGTTGTACTGCATGAAGACGATATTCCATATCTCGATCACCTGCGGGTGGTCCTTATTGACCAGGTCGCGACCCGGTACGCCGTTACGCTCAGCCTCGGGACGGCTGTCCACGTGGATCTCGGAGCACGGACCGCACGGACCCGTATCGCCCATCTCCCAGAAGTTATCATGCTTGTTGCCGTTCAGGATATGATCCTGGGGCAGATGTTTTGCCCAGATCTCAGCGGCCTCGTTGTCGCGCTCCAGTCCCTCCTCGGGCGAACCCTCGAAGACGGTAGCATACAGGTTCTTGGGGTCGATCTTCAGTACATCGACGATATACTCCCATGCAAAATCAATCGCCTCTTTCTTGAAGTAATCACCGAACGACCAGTTGCCGAGCATCTCGAACATGGTGTGGTGGTAGGTGTCGTGTCCTACTTCCTCCAGGTCGTTATGCTTGCCGCTGACGCGCAGACATTTCTGGCTGTCGGCCACGCGCGGGTACTTAATAGGGTCGTTGCCCAGGATGATACCCTTCCAGGGGTTCATACCGGCATTGGTAAACATCAGTGTAGGGTCATCCTTGATCACCATCGGTGCCGAAGGCACGATCTGATGGCCTTTCTCTTTCATAAAGTCCAAAAAGGACTGACGAATCTCTTTACTTGTCATTATATGTGTATTCTTTCAACTAATCAACTAATAAACTAATCAACTCTCCCTCGGTTTATTTTTGGGTCCACCAAAGGTGCGGAACTCGGGACGCGGCCGTCCTTCGGCGTCGAAGCGGTCAATGAAGGGCAGCGGGTTCTTGCGTAGCTCCTGGCTCTCCAGGCGTATCGCCAACGCATCCACGGCCATATAGATGGCGTGGAGCATACTCTCAGGCTGGGCTTGGTTCTTGCCGGCCAGGTCGTAGGCCGTACCGTGGTCGGGCGAAGTGCGTATGATACGCAGTCCGGCGGTGTAGTTGACGCCGTTCATGTCCAGCGCCTTGAAGGGTGCGAGTCCCTGGTCGTGATACATGGCCAGCACGGCGTCGTAGCCCGTATAACTACCGCTACCGAAGAAGCCGTCGGCGGCATAGGGTCCGAACACCCACTTACCCTCGGCGCGTGCTTTCTCTATAGCGGGCAGGATGATCTGCTGCTCCTCCTTGCCGATCAGTCCGTTGTCGCCGGCATGCGGATTGAGTGCCAGCACGGCGATGCGGGGGTTGCGTATGCGGAAGTCGTTCTGCAGGCACTCGTCCAGCATGGCGAGTTTCTCCAGGATGCGCTCCTCGGTGATCTGCGAGGCCACCTCGGTGATGGGCGTATGGTTGCATACCAGCGCCACTTTCATCCGCTCGCTCACCAGCATCATCAGGGCCTTGTCGTCTTTGCCAAACAGGTGGGCCAGGTACTCGGTATGTCCGCTGAAGGCAGACTGCTGGCCTACAGCCTGATTCACCGTCTCCTTGTTGAGCGGGGCGGTAACGAGGGCGTCTGCCGTGCCTTGCTGCAGGTCGCCAGCCGCACGTTTCAGACTCTCGTAGGCTGCTTTGCCGGCTTCCGGCGTAGCCTCTCCGAGCTTGATGGGGGTGGTATCAGCATAGCAGTTGATGATGCTCACCTGCCCTTCTCGTGCCTTGCGCACATCGTCTATCTGCGTCCACTGCAGTCCGTGCAGCTCTTCGTTCAGGGTCTTGGCATGTTGACGCGCCACGTGCAGGTTGCCGTACACCACGGGCGTACAGAGCTCCAGTATGTGCGGGTCGTGCAGACTCTTGATAATCACTTCGTATCCTACGCCGTTCGGATCACCGGCCGTAATTGCTACTATAGGTTTCATCCTTTCAATTTTCAATTTTCAATTTTCAATTCGCTCTTGGTGAATCTTCTCGTATTTGAGTTTGTCCAAGTCGTAGTCGCGCCGTTCTTCGTCTTTGTAGCCGAGCGAGATGACGCACAGCACGCGCAGCGTCTCGGGTATGCCGCACAGCTCGCGGATCAGTTCCTCTGCTCCGCATGGCTTTCCGTCTCGGTCACCGACCGC
The DNA here is from genome assembly GCA_905233255.1 of Paludibacteraceae bacterium. Classification (GTDB taxonomy): domain Bacteria; phylum Bacteroidota; class Bacteroidia; order Bacteroidales; family Paludibacteraceae; genus Colicola. Next base: position 6,648 of record CAJOCN010000052.1, on the reverse strand, counting down.
AGTCTTTTCTCTTTGAGCGTCAGCGGTCTTTTCTCTTTGAGGCGCAGCCGGTCTATTCAGTACTTGACACCAGCACGCTCCCAGCCCTTGCTCTTCGGCGGCCAGCAGCAGGTGTTCGGCGGCTATAGCGCCATCGGCCTGCCATGTGTCGGTCAGCTCCGGGTCCAGGGCCACCACGATAGCGGCCTGCGCGGTACGGAACATACCGCTACCGTAGGTGCGGCATGCTTCCATGCGGCGCAGCGTCTGCTGGTCGCGCACTACGACAAACTCCCAAGGATTGGTTCGTTTCGACGAGGGCGCCATCAGTGCGCACTGCAGCATATAGTGTATTTTCTCGGGCTCCACTTCGCGGTCCTGATACGTACGTATCGACCGGCGATGTTGGCACAAACTGCGAAAATCTTCCATGTCTTTTTTAAAATAGCGTACAAAAGTACTGCTTTTTTTCGACATATGCAAATTTATTTGCTATTTTTATTGTTTTGCGCGCCTGTACGCACGAATTCTTTCGACGTTTTACCGGAGTGCTCGGAAGCACCTTTCGACTATTTTTATACAATTTGCAACATTTTTTCTATATGTTCAATTTCGGATTTATGTACCAAAAACATGTTCAATTTGCGTATGCGAAATGTTGTTTTTTACGCTTTGTACGTCCGTATTATCGTATTTAGGCATTTTTTTTGCGAAAATATTTGCGTATATGAAAAATAAGCAGTACTTTTGCACCGTGTTTTTCATGGTATTAGATTTTAAGGTTAAAAAAAGGTTGGGTTGTCGTGAGACAACCCTCTTTGTTTTTTCTACCCTCCGCTCCACTCTCTTTTTGTAAAAATCCGGGCAATCTGCAAATGAAACGTCTTAGCTTACGCACGATTAATTTGATAAAAATATTATCAAAATCTTGCATATATGAAAATTTTGTTGTATCTTTGCACCCGAAAACAAAAAACATTAGCGTTATGCCTGAGATTAGTTCTTTTTACGGAATAGCCATTTATATGTATATGAGCGAGCACAATCCCCCGCATTTTCATGTGAAGTATCAAGGTTATGAGGCTATTATTACTATCAAAGATGGGGTCATAACAGGATCGCTACCACGCCGTGCATTACGCATGGTTTATGAATGGCTTGATTTGCATCAAGAAGAATTATTGGACAATTGGGAGCGTTTAGGTAAATCTGAAGAACCTATGCGTATTGATCCCTTGCAATAAACACAACATCCAAGAAAGGAGGTAGTTATGAATCCCATTTTAAAAGTTACAAATGCCGATTATGTTCATGATTATGTATTACGTCTATCATTCAATGATGGCGTGACGAAGCTGGTGGACTTTTGGCCTTTAGCGCAGAAGGGCATTTGTGTCAAACTGCAAGACAAGAACTATTTCCGTAATTATTCATTAGACCCCTTCACAGTGGACTGGTCTAATGAAATTGGCTTTGCCCCGGAGTATCTTTACGAGATAGGAACTCTGGCATAACAGCCATAATCCTCTCGTCCCATCCATGACGTAAAACCGGATAAATGTAGGCTCTGTCCCGCATATATGACCGATCCTTAGCGCGAGTCAGCAGGCTCGCTCTTCTCTTTCTTCCTATTCCGTCGAATCAGATTCGACATAGGCTACGTTCCCTTTAAGGAGCGAAACCTCCCCATCATCATGCATTTTTGTCGCATTCTTGCGGCAACCTTCGCCTCCGGCGGGAACATTACCTGTTACGCAGGTCCGTCATTTTGGTTTTAGGCTTTTTTTGCCTCCGGCGGGTTCCTACCTGCGGTGCCGACCGGCCAAGCCGGTACCTCTTGAACTATTACGGTTAACGTGCGTCCGCGCGGAAAAAATCATGCCCCGACGCGATTTTATTTGCATATATCAGAAAAAAGTTGTAATTTTGCATCGACTTTCACTTTGTGGGAGTTTTGTGCCGTAATTTTGCAGCCGAAAATCGTAACACACATGAAAACGAGAAATCTAAAATCCTCTACGGCCTATCTATTCAACTGCTATATTTGGCTCTTGAACACCATCCTACGCGGTCCTATCTCACGCGCCGCGATAGACGAGAAATGGGCGCATTCTCGCGTCAATGAGTATAAACAAGACTACCTCCCCGAAAGCAATTTCCATCGTTGGAAAAGCACTATAGAGGAGCTTTTTGAGATCAAAATCAAATGCAATTCCCACAACGAGTACTTCATCGAAGAGGCTGCCGACCTGCGAGGCGAAGATATGCGCATGCGCATGCTAAACCTTATGTCTATCAACAATCTCCTGAAAGACAGCAAAGAACTATCCGATCAAATCCTGTTTGAACCCGTTCCCTCCGGCGAGAAGTTCCTTGCTCCAATCATTGAAGCCATGCGCGACAAGACCGCTATTATGATGACTTATCAGAGTTTCACACATGACCATTCGTCCACGTTTGTCGTCGAACCGTATTGCCTCAAGATGTTCAAACAACGCTGGTATTTGCTCGCCTATTCTCCCGAACTTGACAAAACGCTCATCTACTCACTCGATCGTGTGCATGCGATTGAACCGACTACGCACAAATACCAGTTACCGAAAGACTTTCATGCCGAGGCCTATTTCAAAAACACGTACGGCGTTACCGGTGTAGAAGACGAGCCGGAGGAAATCAAAATATGTATCGATGCCATGCAAGCAAACTACCTACGTACCCTCCCGCTCCATGCCTCGCAACAAGAGATCGAGCGCAACGACGACTATTCCATCTTCCGCTTTTATATGGTGCCTTCCTATGAGTTCTTGCAGGAACTGCGTAAATATGGCTCTGACGTACAGGTGATTTCCCCCGAATCCGTCCGTTCGGAGTTCGCCGCTGACGCAGAAAGTTTACATAGTATTTATACAGGAAAGGAGACTTGGATATGAAAAATTTTGTAGCTATAGACTTTGAGACCGCCAACGGCAAACGTTCCAGTATCTGCTCGGTAGGTGCGGTCATCGTAAAGAACGGAGAAATCGTTGACTCCTTCTATTCCTTGGTAAAACCCACACCCAACTACTATGCCTGGTTCTGCCAAGAGGTACATGGCCTCGACTACTGCGATACAGATGACGCCAAACTCTTTCCTGAAGTCTGGACACATCTTCAGGAAAAAGTGCATGCCTATTTCCCCTTTATCGAAGATGGTGAAGTACCCTTTATAGCCCACAACGCTCGTTTTGACGAAGGCTGCCTGCGTGCTGCTTTTGCTACCTTTGAGTTGGCACTACCGTCATACGAGTTCTTAGACACCCTCGAGGCTTCCCGTCAACACTTCGGTTCGTCACTCCCGAATCATCAACTGCATACCGTTGCAGCAGTTTGTGGCTATGATCTGCAAAACCATCACCATGCCCTCGCCGACGCCGAAGCCTGCGCATGGATAGCTAGAGAAATCATATAATTGTATAACCTTATAACTTGGAAAATTATGAATGTATCAGAGAAAAACGAACAGGCCTTTGGCGTAGTGCTTGACGAGATTTCGAAAAGTGCGTTACGTTTGCTCAACAAATCCGAGCACGAGTCTGCTTGTAGAATCATTTTGGGCGAGAATGACCCGACAAGCATATTTGTTATGGGGCGCATTCTTGTAGGAATCATAGACCAAGAAAGCGACCGCAAAATCGCTTCAGCCGTTTCCGAAATCTTGTCTGCTTCTGTTCTTTCTCTTGCCGAAAGTCACATTAAGTCTATCGTAGCCGAGGTCCGCGACAAATGCGCCAATCAACTACACTGCCTACTAAACGCCAATACGGAGATTGAAAATGGCCGTTCTGCGGAAGACGTATTGGCTAACATCCAAGAACTTTTGTAAATCTACATCTAAATGGAAAGAAAACAAATTCATGAACTCATTGAGAAATATAGAAAGATGAGCGATCAAGAACCTGTGTACGGCGAAGAGAAATGCGCTTACCTCGACCGTATAGCCGGTCAAATTGAAGAATCATTTGACGAGTATCTGGATGATTTCTACGAGACCGAAGAAGATATCATCGATAGCATCAACGAACAATTTGCTGATGCCGATAATTTTTATGACTTTGATGAGGAGGAATAAATATGGAATCAGATCAATTAAGTTCTTTGCTAAAAGAAATAGAACATCTATGGCAAGCAATTGATAGTTTACAATGTGAGCATCCATATCGATTAAATGTCATAGAGGAATTGCATATAAACGAGAATGGTCATAGTCGCATATTGGTAAAACTCCTCCAGTATCGTTCTGACAATGGAAAATATGTTTTTCTTGAGTCATTATTAAATTATATCATATCAACAAAACGTAAAGATTTCCCTGATCGAGTTGAAAAACCGGAAATTTCTCAAGAGGCTGAACGCATTGACATGTGGGTGAGAGACAAACAATTTGCTCTCATAATGGAAAATAAAGCATGTGGTGCCGTTGATCAAGAAACTCAGATTTTCCGTTACATCGAAAAAACTAGAAATCGAGGTTATACTGATGAACAGATTTTTGTTATTTATCTTCCCCCTACCGATGACAAGGAACCTTCTGATGATTCATGGAATGGATTGAAAGAAGAATATACCGAAAGATATGTGAAGTTATCTTTTAGGGAGGATATTATAAAGTGGATTGATAACTATGTGCTTCCAAATATATGTTACAAAGATAATCTATTATTGACTGCTATCATTCAATATTGTGATTACTTAAAAGAATTATTTAAATTAAATAATAACGATATGGAAAATCAAATACGTGACTTATTCGATAAAGAACTTGCCTTATCCGGCGATTTAGTAGAAAAATCTAAACAGATAGATGAAACTATCGAGAAATATCAGTCTGTTGTAAATGAGTTATCTAATTATAGAGAAGAATTAGAACAAGAATTTGCCAAGATAGGAAAAGTTAAGATTCAAGAGTTCATGAACAATGAACTACAATTTGCATCTCAATTAGAAAGAGTTAAATCTGAATATGGTGGACACAAATTTCAGTATGAGGGAAAAACTTTGGAATTAATAATTGGGCGTGAACCTCGTAGGTGGTTCGTACAAATTCAATGGTCAGATGAAACACCGGCAGAAGAACGTATATTCCCAAGTTCGATATGGAAAGATGGTATTATATATCGAGGAGATGGATTATCTTTGTATCAATATAGTGCGAACAATTACATTTGGAAATATTGTAATACTTTAGAAGAGACTTTTGCAATTTACAAAAGAATACTAAAGCATATTGTAGAAATTAATAAGTAGTTACTATGGCACTTTGGAGAATTTCAGTTAAGCGAAGCGAATCCGTCAATGGTGTTCGCTTGGAGAAAGGGATGTTTGTTGATATGGTGACCTCATCCCCATTTTCTAACCCTTTGAATTATAACCCCGGAGAAAACAAACCGAAGATCAACAACTTGTTTATGAGCAAGTACGGAATTGACATGTTAAAAAAGGATTTGATCACAGTTGGGCATCTTGAGGCAGAAAAAATCTCGTAAAAATTCACTCTCACTCACTTTGTGAACGAGCAGTATTGTAATTTTGCAGCGTGATTCAATTTGAGTCACGCTGTAATTTTATATAGTATGAAGGTATTACACATCACTCCCAACGATCGCACCGCCCATATCGTGCAGAGCTCATTAGAGAAAGAACAACACGAGGTTCTTGTTCACTCATTTCCTGTATCATTGCTATATGGTCATTTGCCGTACCGCATAAACGAAGCTACCATCCCATCCATGACTTGTAACGGCCGAGAGAAAGAACTATCTGCTTTTCTTAAATTACCTTTCTCGGAGTTTGACAAGATAATTTTGTGGCATAGTAACGACGCCGAATCTATGCTCCTATTGTATTGGCTTTGCAGTCTGAATATCCGGCTATACTATATTGACGCAGCAAGTTCTCGTTACTTGTTACGAGGAACATGCGTGATGCATCATGCCAAAATTATCCCTATGGGAAACATGTCCGATATGGGAATACGACATCTTCTGAATACGGAAATAAAGATGACGCCCATCTATCGACGCTATGCATCGCTTTGCTGGTACTACCATTGCTGTTTTCATAATGGCGAACTGCGCATACTCAATCGAAAAGGTAGCATAGTCCGCAGGTCTACAGACTATTACGACGACCTCATATTAGCGAATAGCCCAAATATATTTATGAACATCTCATATACTATCGGACTAACTATAAACGCGGCAGGAAGAGAAGGAAATATCGTGCATGAGTGGTTTGTGTACAATCGAATCCGACACCTGATAAGCTCCGGGCTCCTCACGTCTCGCAAATCCGAAACATCCGCAAAAATATCGTTACCCAAGTCCTCCTTACCGGCTGAGGTCTTTAGAACTGAAATCAAAAGACTATGATACACTACAACGACAAGTTCCTTCGCAAACTCGAAAAGGAAATACAATCCGTATATTCATCTTCTGTCGTGACTTCGAAGAGTCCATAAATATAGCAGTCAACAGCCATCTCTCTGGAGAAGCGTAGCTGTCCGGCATTTGATGCCGGCATATGTTTTGTCAATTGTTTCCGGATATCATCCGGATGTGTATTTTTGTTCCGTGCGCGAGTCGTCAGGCTCGCGTTTATTTTTTTCTTCATATTTCGCCGATTGACAATCGG
>CAJOCN010000051.1 GCA_905233255.1 Paludibacteraceae bacterium | reverse complement strand
ATCCTCTGCCTTTGCTGTGCTGCTCAGCCATCCTATGACTAAGAGCAGCAAAAAGAAGTACTTTTTTTTCATTGTATATTTTAATTAATTAGTAATAAGGAATATACGCGCATAGGCAAGTGCACCGACTGAAAAGCCGATGTACTGCATACAAAACAATATAAACAATAGTGATTGCTTCATCCGGTTCGCACTCTATTCCGCGAGAGTGATATGAACAGGGGAAAGCGGCATGTCTTCTGACTTGTCTCGTCCGTTAACGCCTTCTCGCCGACGCATCGGCAATGGCATGTTGGTTAAGGGACTGCGATTGAGACTTACAGCAGCGGGTCTGTACAGGATTTACACCTGTTTCCATCTTAGCTTATGCGCGCATTTAAGCGCCATAAGAACCGTTTTCCTTTAGGGCATCCGTGTGGAGGTTCGGAATTAGATTCTCTCAAGTACGGTGTGTACCAACTCTTTGATACGGGGTTTATAATCGGTGTTGGCAGCTTCTTTCTTACGCTGTGCGATGACGCAGCAGACGGTCATGGCGCGGTGACCCATGTGTAGTGCCAGACCGGCGATGCAGGAACCCTCCATCTCGTAGTTCGTGATCCGCTGACCCTCATAGCGGAAGGCAGAGATCTTCTCGTTGATGTCAGGTACCGCCAGATCAACGCGGAGCACACGTCCTTGCGGACCGTAGAAACCGTTCGACGCAATCGTGCAACCACGCATCATATCGTCCTTCGCGATGCGGTCCACGAGCTCCGGATTAGCGGCTACCACGTAAGGCACAGCCGCTTTTGCGGGATAACCGGTGAACTCCACGAAAGCCTTCTCGAAACCGAGGTCGGCAATCTTGTCGCGGTCGTGGTAGAACGCCAGCACGCCGTCAAAACCGATAGACTTCTGGCTCACGAGGAACGTACCCAGAGGAATATCCTCCTGCATACCTCCGCAGGTACCAATACGCACGATGTCCAGCACACGCTTCTCGGGCTTCTCCGTGCGGGTCGCAAAATCGATGTTCGCCAGCGCGTCTATCTCATTCATGACGATGTCGCAGTTGTCGGTACCGATCCCCGTCGAGATACACGAGATACGTTTGCCGTGGAACTTACCGGTGATGGTGTGGAACTCGCGGCTCTGTACGTCGCACTCTATTGATCCCTCGTCAAAGAAGGAAGCTACCATATTTACCCGATCCTGGTCTCCCACCAAGATCACTTTGTCAGCCAGGAACTCCGGCTTGAGATGCAAATGAAACGCAGAACCATCTGCATTGATGATTAACTGCGATGCAGGAAATGTTTTCATAATATTGATAATTTAGATTTTCCATATTGGGGTCCCCGAAAATTTCTAATTTTTGGGGAGAGCGGAGGCAATGGTCGCACTTGCCAATTAGCGGAGCGGTTTGGCTCTTGCGATCCATTTGCCGAACGCGACGACTATGCTTCGCCTCCGGTGAATGCCAGCGGAAGCGTACTGCCTTTGGCGGGACCGCCAATCGGCTGGATAGGACCGAACTTCTGCTCGTACTGACCCACATTGTTCTGCAGCGCGCCGAGAAGTTTCTTGGCCTGATCCGGCGTTACGATCACGCGCGATACCACATTCGCCTGAGGCATACCCGGCATGATCTGAGCGAAATCCAACACAAACTCCGTGGGAGTATGCGCGATAAGCGCTAAGTTGGCAAACACGCCCTGTGCTTTGTCCGGGGCAATATTGATCTTCAATTCTTGTTTTTCTTGTGCCATAATTCTCTAAACTTTAAACATTAAACTTTAAACTTTAAACTTTCTTACCATTTCATTCTGCGTTTGGGTACGATTAGCATCCACGCCGACACCAGCGGAAGGACGATATCGAACCAAAGAATGCTGAACATATTGAATCCTTTCAGTCCCATCCTGTGCGCAGAGACATTGAGGATAACCGCCTGCATGATCCATCGTGCAAGGAACAGACCCGCAGCCACCAGGAACGGAAGCATGGGAACAGTACCGAATACCGGCCAATAGAGCACGATCACCGCTATTACCGTCAGATAGAACAAGCCCCTTGTCATCGGCTCAATCGCCAGACGGGCTTTGGTCTCCGGCTTGTACGAAGGCGAAACGGAGAGGTGCCTGCGTTTCTGCTGCCACCACTCTTTGAGGGTCTTCTTCGCAATCGACCATGTGTACGAATCGCGGCTCAGCACAACGGCGGTGTTCTCTTTCGTCGCCACGTGGTTGACAAAGAGGTCGTCATCGCCGGCGATATTGGTCATGAGTTTGGTAAAACCTCCGGTCTCAAAGAACAGCGACTTGCGGTACGCCAAGTTGCGTCCCACGCCCATGTACGGGTGTCCGCACAGCGCCGCGCCGAGGTAATGGAGACCGTTGAAGAGCGTGTCATAACGCACCAGACGGTTGATATGTCCCTTCTCCTCGAAGTACGCCCCGAAACCGAGAACTATATCCTTGGTACTTGGTACTTGGTCACTTGGTACTTTTCCAAATCCCTTGACCATCTCCCGTATCCAGTGGTTGCTCTCCGGCACGCAGTCCGCGTCCGTCAGCAGCAGGTAGTCGTATTGAGCCGCCTTGGCGCCTAACGTGAGCGCCAGTTTCTTGGTCGATCCCACCCGTGCGCCATAAGGCACAAACGTCATGTGCAGCCGCTCGTCGTGGACCATATAACTGTCCAGCACGGCACGCGTCTCATCCTCCGAACCGTCATCCACCACGATCACCTCGTATTGCGGGTAATCCTGCGTCAGCAGCGCCTGCAGATACTGCGAGAGGTTGTAACTCTCGTTATGCGCGCAAAGAATGACGGAGACGGGAGGCAAGTCACTTACCTTCTGCTCATCTGCCCTTTGGACTTTTTTCCGCTCCTGCCGCATCCTCCGAGCCGGCGCACAGAGATACCGTGCATAGAACCAAACCTGCGCCAGAAAGAGCACTCCCAGCAAACTGATGAGCGTCCAGTCCAATATGTCCAATTCCTCTACTATCAACGCAATTCGTAATTTTTAATTCGTAATTCGTAATTTATAAACGTGTGTGCTACTTCCGTCCTCTGCCTTGACGGTGATGACCCACGGCTTGCCGTTCACCTCGCCGGGAACAACCGTCATCTCCTCTTTGTCCAGTTTGCGGCCGTTGAAACGTGCTTTCTCGCCCTTGACATTCGTCAGCGTTCCGATGCCGCGGTAACCGCCAATCACCACACCCTCGCTACCTTCCGGCAGTTTATAGGTCTGCTCCTTCTCGCTGTTCGGGTTGAAGCCCTTCCACTCCTTGCCGTTGATGGTCAGCTTGTCAATCTTCGACGAATAAATCAGCTCCACGTCGTCCACATAGATCGCGTTGTCCGCATACAGACCGTCGTTGGCGCGGAAAGCGGGATAGTTACCGGCGGAGAAGATCACGTTACACATCGTCGGGCGACCGTCGCTCTTATAGAAGATAGGTACCTTGATCTGTTTCCACTCGCTGTACTTGGCGCGGGCGCGATACCATCCCTCGGCTACTTGTTTGCCCGGCTGGTCGGTACCGCACTCGTTGCCGTCCGTTGCCAGACGAATATCACTCTCCTCGTTGATACGCTCGGTAGCAGTCGGTTTGCCGGCTTTGTTCTTGTACTGGCTGCCCTTCGCCGTTCCCGTCCACGAGTAATACAGCAAATGGAAATCCTCCTGATCCGTCGCTGGCCCCACACGTTTGATCCAGACGCTCATCGTGTCCGGACGGTATTTCCACGGGATACCGCCTTCCGTTCCGGCGGTAGCGCTCTTCACGCTCAAGCCCTTCAGGTACTGCCACGGCTTGCCCAACGACACATATCCCGGACCAACCGCCGTGATACCCAACGCGCCCACAGACTTGTCCGCTACATACAGGCAGTGACCCGTACGACCGGGTTTCTGATAGAGGAACGTGAATTTCAGACCCACCTGAGTCACGTTCGAACCGTTCCAGTCTGCCGGCTGAGGATCGCCGTTATACACCTTTGTCCAGTTCTCAAAATGCGGATCAGGCAACTGTTGGGCTACCGCCAGAACGCTCATCGCCAAACCCAATAATACGATTCCGAATATTTTTTTCATGATCTTACTTTTAAAAAACGGCGCAAAGTTACAAAAAAATTTGCATATATGCAAACTTTTTACTACTTTTGTACCCGATTTACCAAAATCAAGCCCCATATCAACCCCTCTGCACGGCAGACAAACTTTTATTGCGAACCCTCTGTATGGTTGATAAACTTTTTTAGTTATCCCTCTGCACGGCTGTAGACTTTTATTATTATGGCGAATATATTTGGTAGCAAATGGACCTTTACAAGCTTCGGCGAATCACACGGAGCGGCAATAGGCGGAGTGCTGGACGGCGTTCCCGCCGGACTGCATATTGATTTTGATCTGATCCGCAACGAGCTAAACAGGCGTGCAGCTCGGTCCAAACACGTAAACGACACGGAAACGAGACGTAAACGAGACGTAAACGACACGGAAACGGATGCTGACTACCTCGGAACCTCACCCCGAGCACTACGCGAGCCGGACGAAGTGGAATGGCTCTCCGGAGTACTTCCCCTCTCCCTTTTGGGGAGAGACGGAGAGGGGTTTTGTACCCTCGGCACACCGATTGCCTTCCTTATCCGCAACAAAGATGCACGGCCGGAGGACTATGAGTTCCTCAAACACTCTTATCGCGTGGGGCATGCAGACAAGGTCTATGAGCAGAAATACGGTATTCGCGACTGGAGAGGCGGAGGCAGAGCCTCGGCTCGTGAGACGGCCTCCAGAGTGGTGGCAGGCTCTATCGCCAAACAGGAACTCGCCGCCAAAGGCGTTACCATTCACGCCTCGCTCATCCAAGTGGGTGCAGAGACAGACCCGAACCGGTTTGACGAACTCATCGCCGCGTACCGCCGCGACGGAGACTCCATCGGAGGAATCATCGAGTGCCGCATAAACGGGCTTCCCGCAGGCGTGGGCGAACCGATTTTCAATAAGCTGCAAGCAGAATTAGCTTTCGCCGTCATGTCCATCAATGCCTGCAAAGGCTTTGAGTACGGCACCGGTTTTAGCGGTGTCACGCAGCCAGGAAGCGAGATCAACCACCTCTCCGGCGGCATGGCAGGTGGTATCTCCGATGGCACAGAAATCACCTTCCGCTGCGTCTTCAAACCCACACCCTCCACGCCGAAAGCAGGAGTCAACGGACGCCACGACTCTTGCATTGCCGTTCGCGCCGTTCCCGTAGTAGAGGCCATGACGGCACTTACACTCGTTAACCTTTCTTCTTTTTAGACTTCTTGTCCTTCTTGGTCGGCGGGTTTTTCTTCAGTTGGTACTCTTTCTTCGCCTCGTCCATCAGTTGGTTAAACTGCGCATCCGTATGGAGGCAGGCTACGGCATAGGACGCCACTAACCGCGCTGCCTGCACATCGGAGAGATAGTGATACCCTGCTACCACGCGGTCGTAGCCATACTCATATCCAGTGGCAAAAAGGGCGTTGGAGCAATCCGGCATCACCTCCGCTAACATCAATGCAAAGCCCCATCCGCGGGTAGAATGACCGGAAGGGTAAGAATCCATCAGACCGGACTCAGCCTCCAGTTCCGGCATCAAGGTATGCTCGCCGAACTGCACAAACGGACGTTTGCGAGGATGACGGCTCTTGATGCTTCTCGCGCATCGCCTGAGGTACTCATGCCCATAGTGCAACATGGCATAGATCGCCGGAGTCTCTTCTTTAGAGATAGCTATATCGGTTGCTGGCGAGAAATAACGCATCAGATCCTTGGTCTTTTTCGCTCCGCCCTGAATAGCTCTCTGCCCCACTGGCGTGCCGCGGAGTGCTTTTCCCTCATAATAACCCATCAGGTCATCGTAATAGAGGAACGAAGCCGTATCTACCGGGCTCTCCATAATCCGAAGACCATCCGGCACACGCAGTTCTTCTTTGCCCTTCTCTCCGTTCGCTTTTCCGCTCACTCTCGCCCACTCTGCACGTGCCGCTTTCAGATCCTCATAATAAACAGGATTTGCGTGCGCACGCGCCCATGTAGCAGAGGAGCAGAGGTAACCCGCTTGCACATCGCTCCGCCAATGAGCACCCACTATCCATCGGTCTTCACCGTACTGGAAACCGCGCCTAAGAATCGTGTCCGCCAACTCGGGTGCCACCTCTGTCATGCCCAATGCCACGATCCAGCCGAGCGAGGTATGGCCGGACGGATACGAACCGTTCGTACGGAGCGAAGCCTCGTCATCATATGCCGAAGTCAGATGCTCGTTCATCCGCGCGAAAGGACGCACACGCATATACTTACGCTTGGCCTCATAGCACGACCAGTGGCCTGTCTCCGTCAGTCTCCTTATATAACGCGCGATAGCCGGCGTGGCACTATCTGATATAGGGTGCTCCATCGCCTCTGTCAGGATACGCATCATCTCCTCCGCAGACCACTTACTCTCTTTGCTGGCCTGCTCGCCACGGGCGGTCGCACGAAGCGTTTTGCCGAACTGCCATGTCCATACATCCGTCGCAAAATGCACCGAATTAGTGTCCGGAGGAGCCGGCAGATAGATTCCCGCGTCCGGCGTTTCCGCCAGGGTTACATAGGCTTTTTCTTCTGCGGCAAACAAACTAAGCGGAAAGACCGCCATTAACAGGCTGATGAGCCAGAAAGATTGCTTTCTCATTGTTTTTTTGATCTTTTGAAGGCGCAAAGGTACAAAAAAATTTGCATATGTGCAAGAAAAAGTGTACCTTTGCACTAAAATTTAAATTATAAACATCAAACAACACATATGGCACAGAAAAAATTAACCCGCTCGACCAATAGGATTTTGGCAGGCGTTTGCGGTGGTATCGCTGAGTATTTTAACATCGATCCGACCCTGGTACGTATCCTTTACGCTGCTTTAAGCTTCTTCAGCGCAGCGTTCCCCGGACTGATTTTGTACATCATTATGCTGCTCATCATGCCCGAGAAGGACAATAACGATCGTTTCGAAGATGCACAAGTAGTAGAGTAAAAAGAAGCGGCTCAAACGAGTCGCTTCTTTTTTGCTACAGGCAATGACTTTCGCCATTAACCTTTCGTCCGTTCGCCTTTACTTAACCACGACCGGTTTGTACTTCGGTACCAGCATCTTCATAACGCTCCAGCCGATGAGGTAAGCTACCGCACAGATGCAGAACACAATCATGTAAGCTGCCGGTTTGCCCGTGAAGCCTGCGAAAGCGAACAACTCGCCTTGACCCTCTGCATAGGTGAAAAGCATACCCGAACCTTTGTTGATCAGGAACGAACCTACACCGCCTGCCATGGCGCCGATACCGGTGATGGTTGCTACAGCCGATTTCGGGAACATATCACCCGTTGTCGAGAAGATATTCGCGCTCCAGCTCTGGTGAGCAGCACCCACGATACCGATGATGATAGCTACTGCCCACGGGCCATAGACGCCACCAAGCGGCTGAGCGAACAGCGCAAAGATCGGGAAGAACGCAAAGATCAACATAGCGCGCATACGACCTGAGTACGGCTCCATGCCTTTTTTCTCTACGAAGATCTTCGGCAGATAACCGCCGAACAGCGAAACAACCGTTACGATAGCATACAGCGTGAAAATCAGTGCTATACCCTGCGGGTCGGAAGCCTTGATACCGAACTGGTCCTGGAAATAAGCAGGAGCCCAGAACAGGAAGAACCACCAAACGCCGTCGGTCATGAACTTACCGAACGCAAACGACCAGGTCTGTTTGTGCTTGAAAGCCTCAGCGAAGCTCATCTGTTTCTCCTCCTTCACTTCCTGTTTCGGAGCGTCTTTCTCGTCTTGGTTGATATATTCTAACTCAGCCTCGTTCACATGGCTGCTCTCGGTCGGTTTGTCATAGACAAAGATCCAGATGGCCGCCCAGAGGAAGCCCAGCGCACCGATGATGATGAACGCCCACTCCCAGCCCATGGACTTAGCCAGCAGAGGAATAGTAGCCGGAGCTGCCAACGCACCTACAGACGCACCTGCGTTGAAGATAGAGGTGGCGAAAGCGCGGTCTTTCTTCGGGAAATACTCAGCGGTCACCTTGATAGCAGCAGGGAAGTTGCCTGCCTCGCCGAGACCCAAGATCATACGGCAAGCCAGGAACAGCCACACACTCACCATCGCAATCGAACTGGCGAGCGCACTACCGGCTTCTACGGCGCGCATGGCAGCTACGCTGTCCACACCGTCCACAAACCAAGTGGTGGCAATACCGCAGCCCGCGTGCAGCACGGCGCCCAACGACCATACACAGATGGCTATCAGGTAACCTTTCTTCGTGCCCATCCAGTCGATGAACTTACCGGCGAACAGACAGAAGATAGCATACGCGATGGAGAACCAGCCGGTGATTGTTCCGTAGTCGGAGTCGGTCCAGTGAAACTCAGGCTGAATAAACTCTTTGAAGGTCAGCGACAGAACCTGACGGTCCATGTAGTTAACCGTAGTGGCGAAGAAAAGCATCGCACACATGACCCAACGCCAGTTGGTCATGACTGCTTTTTTAACGTCATTCATATTGTATTATTTTTTACAATTAGCGATGATCTCAAAGCATTCTTTGCACTTTGCGGTTACGTAAGCCCAGTCGCCGGCTTTCACCTTGTCGCTCGGGAAGAGCTTGGAGCCCATGCCTACGCAGTAAACGCCTGCGGCGAACCATTTCTCCAGGTTCTCTTTCTCCGGAGCCACACCGCCGGTAACCATGATCTTCGACCACGGCATCGGAGCCATCAGACCCTTCACGAGGTTCGGACCAACTACATCGCCCGGGAACACCTTCGTGAAGTCACAACCAACCTCCTGTGCTGCACCGATCTCGCTCGGTGTGAGGCAACCCGGACAGTAAGTCACGCAACGACGGTTGCAGACAACCGCAATATCTTTGTTGAACAACGGACCAACCACGAAGTTAGCGCCCAGTTGCAGATAGAGAGCAGCGGTCGGAGCATCTACGACACTACCGATACCGAGTGCCAACTCCGGGCACTCTTTAGCTACCCACTTGCTCAACTCGCCGAACACCTCGTGTGCGAAATCGCCACGGTTGGTAAACTCGAAAGCGCGTACGCCGCCCTCGTAGCAAGCCTTAATCACGTTCTTACAAACTTCTACGTCCTTGTGATAGAACACAGGAACCATCGGTGCAGCGGCAATCTTCGCCATCACCTGAAATTTATCAAATTTTGCCATAATTTTCAATTGATTTCACGTTTGAGAAAATAATCGATGCCCATAACTGTACAAACAAGTTCCCAGCCTTCTTGACCTAATTGATTTAATTTTTTCTCTTCGTTAAACAACATTATAACATGTTTATATTCAAACTTTTTCATAACATTAGCGTTGTACTCGTCCGTTAGCGTTACCGCCGGCAAGCGAGAGAACTTCGTCTTCGCTTACGAGGTTGTAGTCGCCGTTGATGGTGTGCTTCAGAGCCGAAGCAGCTACTGCGAACTCAAGAGCCTGACCTTGGTTGTCCGGGTATTTGAGCATACCGTGGATCAGACCGCCGGAGAACGAGTCACCACCACCCACGCGGTCGATGATCGGGTTGATCTCGTAACGCTTGCTCTGGTAGAACTCCTTGCCGTTGTAGATCATCGCTTTCCAGCCGTTGAACGTAGCGCTGTAGCTCTCGCGAAGCGTCGAAACAACATACTTGAAGCCGAACTCTTTCATCATCTGCTCGAAGATACCCTTGTAGCCCTCAGCGTTGGTCTCGCCGCCTTCTACGTCTGCATCGGGTTTGAAGCCGAGACAGAGCTCTGCATCCTCTTCGTTGCCGATACATACATCCACGTACTTCATCAACGGACGCATGATAGAGATAGCTTTCTCGCTGGTCCACAGTTTCTTACGGAAGTTCAGGTCAACCGAAACGGTTACACCGTGACGTTTTGCAGCCTCGCAAGCCAGTTTGGTAATCTCAGCAGCCTTGTCCGAGATAGCCGGAGTGATGCCGCTCCAGTGGAACCAAGCTGCGCCTTCCATGATCTTGTCGAAGTCAAAGTCCTTCGGATCAGCCTCAGCGATTGCGCTGTGTGCACGGTCGTAGATAACCTTTGACGGACGCATCGAAGCACCTGTCTCGCAGTAGTACAGACCCACACGGTCACCGCCACGAACGATATAATCGTCCTTCACGCCATAACGACGCAACGAGTTAACGGCAATCTGACCGATCTAGCCTCGTGACCGTAGTTGGCGCACGAAATAGCCACGTTAGCCTCACCACCACCGGGGATGATACGGAAATGATCAGACTGAATGAAACGGTCTTGTCCTTCAGGACTCAGGCGGAGCATAATCTCGCCCAACGTAATAATTTTAGCCATAGGTTAAATGAATTTAGTTGGTTAATAAATAAAAATTAATTATGTTTGTTGTTGTTTTTATTCTTCATATAGCGTTTCTTCTGCGCTTTCGTCATGTCTTGGGTGACGACCTCGTCCGGGAGCGCAGGCACCACTACCACAGCCGGTTTGTCATAACGCACAAACTGCGAGCCGTCCCATATCTGCGGCAGGAAATGTGTATAGGGATACTCGGTTGCAGACTCTTTCTGCTTGAAATATTTCTCGTCCAGATAGACGAATCCCACATGCACTTCTTTGCCGGCAGCCAATCCGACCGGTTGTCCCGCTTCCACATTCTCACCCGGTTGTACCAACGCGCGGCGCATGTGGTAGTACACGGCGAACGTCTCGTCCGTATGGTTGATCACCACGCCTTTCTTGTCGCCGGACAGACAGGCAACACCTCCGCGCATGGCATACACTGTGTCATTCTCCTGCACGCCGAAGGACATGTAGTTCTCCTCACGCTCGCTCCCATTAAAATGAATGGTATGCGGATCAACCACTACTTTCTCACCCGCTGCCAAAGGCAGGACATAATATCCGGCACCCGCATCTTTCTTCGGGAACACACCTCTCCAGTAATAATAATCAGCCGCGGCATAATTCCCTTCTGCGGCCTGCGATTGCACAGGGCGGCTCTCCACTATGTTCTCGCCCGGCAGGGCGTTGTAGTATCTCGCTCCTTTGCGGACAACCATATAGGAGCAGTAATCGGTATTGATGTAGATGCGTTCTTTGGACTTGGTCGCATTATTGTACCGTACGGTATTCTTCACCACCGGTTCAGGGTTGTTCCTCGTCGAGAACACCCGCAGAAACTCCTGTGCCGTCATCCCCGCCGCCACAGCCCATAAGGCCATTACTGTCATCAATACTCTGTTTCTCATAACGATATTTATTGTTTGTTTTATTTGTTTGCTTTATTTGTTTTCGTTTGGTTTTCTGTTTTTATTTTTTGCGAGGATGATTCTCCGTCTATTAGTCCCGAAATAATCGTACCCCTTGTGGGTTAAGAATTATATTCGGGGTTGCTCATAGCCTCGCATATTTCTTCTGCCATTTTATTCATTGCCACACACTCGGCTCGTGTCACATGGGGCTTATCCGGATCGTGCTGCCATGGTGATAGAATCAACATCCGCCCCTCAGCAACCGCTTCGAACAATCCCTCTGCCGGCTTGTAATACTCCCCAAATCCATTGTCCGCTATATAAATAATGGTGTGTTTCTCGCGCAGCAATACCTCCAACACCTCTTTCTCTTTCGGGCTAATGAACGGCGACACCATCACTATCCCGTTGCGAGCCGCCAATACACAACCGTTCATATACTCGCGTAGCCGTGTCGCGTCTCCGTGCTGCTCAGCATCTTCCACCCAAATTCTCCGCACATGCACCGGCGAGAACTTCTCCGCCTGTAAAATGCCTATATTTCCCACACCGTTATATTTCTGTCCCGCAATCTCTATATCCCGTTGCACTCTGAAATAACCGGGCATCAACCGTTTCGTTGCCAACCTCTGCGGATTCATCTGCACATAGCGGATCATCGTTTGTAACTGCCCTTTGCGTGACATTGGACGCACAAAGGGACGCTCCGTGAAGATCGGAAATGGGAAGCCTCCATTCCCTTCTCTCGCATTATTTGCCATTCCCGCTCCGTCCATTAGCCCCGAATTTAATTCGGGATAAATAGCATGGCATGCAATGTCCCCTTCGTTTGTTAACCCCGAATTTAATTCGGGACTAATTGACGAAGGAATTGTTCTTCCGAGTTTTTTTGCTCCTTGCCAGAATCCTCGAACGACCGTATTGAATGTCTTATCCATCGGGCGTGTTACGTAAATTATGGCATGCAAGTGGTCTGGCATAAGACAATATTGAAGGATTCGCGTTTCCGGATAGTAATTATGAAGATTCACTAACTCATCAACAAGTCTATCCCCAAGTTCCGTCCTTTTCACCACCGCTTGTTTCGGATCATTCTCCGGAATAACAAGCCTCCCCAGCAAAGCCTCTCTGCTTGGCACAACCAGCGTAACATGGTAAATGCCGACACCTCTCCATGCCGTTCCCATTTCTTGCCATTTCCATGCCTCTTGTTCTGCCATAATTTCTTTTAGTTTTCAAGTGGGGGTACAATTTGTACCCCTTGTCAAACTGTGCTTTTTTCGACAATTTGTCCCCTTCCTTCATCCTATTTTACATGGGGACAATTTGTCCCTTGGTCAGTTGGGTAGTGGTACTAACCGCTTGGGTTTTCCTTCTCTCTTCCTTCTTTCCCCGACTCTTCCACCTGTCTCCATCGGATGCTGATCGGGTGCTCATCGGATGCTCATCGGGTGCTCACTATGACGACACCGTAACATCTATGGCACAACACCCTGCTTTCTCTCCTCGCTCAACTCATGCTTGATATAATCGTACAGCCGTCCTTGTATAGGCTTGTTATATTTCCTTGCCTTCCGCACAGCCTCCTCATATCGTGCCTGCCATTCCGCCTTGCGTACCGGATCATGCATGATTGCCTTTGTCTCCGCCATCAGTTCCGCAAAGGCTTTTGCCGTTGGGTGTTCCGCTTTTGCTTTCTTTGTTTTCTTGCTCAACTCCGGCTTCGCGCACACCGCTCCATATTCTCCGTTTCCGGGAATCCGCCGTGCATAGTGCCTCTGATCCACATTCCCCTGCAAACTATCCACTATATTCACCCACTTCGCTTTCATGTAGTCAAGATAATATCATGTCGCCCTATAAACTAATATATCTGTAATACCATTCTATCTTCTGGTTCGATTGCCCACTGGACTTGCCATGTTCTTCCATCTACCTTATCTACCATTATGAAATTGTACATATTTGTTGTGGGATATAACTCGAATCTGCCAGGTATTTCTTCTTCATTATAACTGATTCTCCGTTGATATGATAAAGAAGCTCTTGTTCGGGAAGAAGACTTTGTACTCCATTGCACCAACTCTAATCTTCCATTTCTCGTATCTAAGAGAATAAAGATATACATATTTTGCGTAGGATAGAGTTTGAAATTTTCATCTGCATATTGATAAACAATAGACATTGGACTTTCCACAGAAGTATTTCTAATGGAATCTTCTGCCATCACATTGATACTTATTAATAATGCAGTTAATAATAGTAAAAATAACTTTTTCATCTCAAATAATGACAACTGAGTACTTGGTATATAATCAACAGCACGAACCCACTTGTAGCCATATGCAGATTCTTGTTTGCCAAGCACTACATTGTTGATGTTTGCTGGTGTAGAGGCTCCGACAGCAACCGCAGCATCTGCCTGTGAGTAAAACTTTGCTATAAACTCACCGCTCATTGTTAATTGATAAATAGTATCTTCGTCAATGTAATCTTCTAATAACTCAGCTGCATTCTCATGCACATATTCGCAGACCAAAGTCTGTAAGTCATCTTCAAAACTTATATCCGCGAAGTGCAACCACTCAGAGTACATAAAATCGCCCCTTTCAAAGCCACAAAACGGATTATTATCCACGAAGTATGCTGTATATAGTTCTTTCTCATGCTCGGTCATTGTTTCCTCGTGACCGATTTTCTTTTTCATTGCCTCATACTCAGGCCATAACTTCTGTTTGTATTGCTCAAAGGTGTTATTACAAATTCGACACAACTTGAGTCCTACGCCATCGCTTGTAGTGCCAGAGGCTTTAATATTGTAACCGTACTCAGGATCCGTAGCTTTATATTTGCGTATATTCTCTGTCTCTCGTTCGTTAAGAATGTGAACCAATTCCTCAAGATTCTCGCTCTGATATTCTTCTATTATTTCTAACTTTGGCTCTCCCTCGGTTTGTATTGCTTCCCAAAAGGCTTTATTCAAAGGCCCTGTGCTCGGAAAGAAATGTTCTCTATCCCGTATCTTTGGGTCTCGCCTCGTTTGCCCTATATAGACTTTGCCATTAGGAAACGTGTATTTATATATGAATCCCTTTCTAAGCATACATCCCGCCTGCCTCCGGAAATAGAGGCAAGCGGGGATGCGTAGTTATTTAGAACTTGAAGTAGTTCTTCGCGTTGTTGTAGCAGATGTCTTCAACCATCTGTTGAACGCGGGCTTTCTCGTAGCCGGTGTACGGGATCATGCCGTTCTCGATGTCGTTGCCGAGGACGTTACAGAGCGTGCGGCGGAAGTACTCATGACGCGGATAGCTCAGGAACGAACGGCTGTCGGTCAACATACCAACGAGGCGAGAGAGCAAGCCAAGGTTCGAAAGAGCCATCATCTGCTTCTCCATTCCGTCTTTCTGATCAAGGAACCACCAGCCCGAACCAAACTGAATCTTACCCGGTACCGAACCATCCTGGAAGTTACCCAACATCGTGGCAATCACTTCGTTTGCGCACGGGTTGAGGTTGTAGAGAATGGTCTTGGCGAGGTGTCCTTCGCTGTTCATTTCGTCCAAGAAATGGCTCATCGCCTTCGCGGTGGTGAACTCGCCGATGGAGTCAAAACCGGTGTCTGCGCCGAGTTGAGCGAACATCTTGGAGTTGTTGTTACGGATAGCACCGTAGTGGTACTGCTGGGTCCAACCCGAAGCGTAGTCCATCTCAGCCTGAGCGTGCAGGTAAGCGTGCTTGTACTGACGGATCTCATAAACGCTCAACTCCTTGCCTGCAAGAGCTTTTTGGAAGATGGCGTTGACCTCTGCGTCGGTGTACGGTTCGTCGTAGAACTCCTCGATTCCGTGGTCGGAGAGACGGCAACCCATCGACTCAAAGAAGTCATGGCGTTTCTGCAGAGCGTCCACTAAATCGCCAAATGTGGCGATTGCAACACCGCTTACAGCGGAGAGTTTCTCGATGTAGGCTTTCCAAGTAGCGGCTTCGATGTTCATGCCTGCGTCCGGACGCCAAGTCGGCAACATACGTACCTCTGCGGTCGGGTCTTCCTTGACCATCTTGTGCCACTCCAAGCTGTCAGCCGGATCGTCGGTCGTACAAACGAGCTCTACGTGGTAGTGCTTCATGAGTCCGCGCGGACAGAACTTCGGGTCGTTGGCAATCAGGTCGTTGCACTTGTCATAGATAGCACGTGCGGTCTCAGGGTTCAGACGCTCCTCTATACCGAAAGCGGTCTTGAGCTCCAGATGCGTCCAGTGGTACAACGGGTTGCGGAAAGTGTAAGGAACGGTCTCTGCCCATTTCTCGAACTTCTCCCAGTCGGTCGTGTCCTTGCCGGTGCAGAAACGCTCGTCCACACCGTTGGAACGCATAGCGCGCCATTTGTAGTGGTCGCCCATAAGCCAAATCTGTGCGATGGATTCGAAACGCTTGTTCTCGGCAACCATCTGAGGAATAAGGTGGCAGTGATAATCGATGATCGGCATCTTAGCCGCATGATTGTGATACAACTCCTGTGCGGTCTCTGTCTGCAGCAGGAAATCTTTGTCCATGAAAGGCTTGATCATAATTGTTAGATTTTATTGTGTTAAATGATGTTGTTTCTCACGTCTTTATGCCTACGCATAAATTAACGGCTGCAAAATTACTAAAAATTCTGCAACCGTATGTGGAAAAATTGACACAAAAATTACACATTACCACTTTTCGTCGCCGATTGTCGTTGTATCTCCGTGTCCCGGGTAAACAACAACATCTTCCGGCAGTCGAGTGAGTTTTCGGAGTGAGTCCAACATCTGTCGCGGATCGCCTCCGGGAAGATCCGTACGGCCGTAACCTTTATAGAAGAGCGTGTCTCCTGAAAGAAGCGTTTTTTCCGCCGGCCAGTAGAGACAGACGGAACCCGGTGTGTGCCCGGGCGTATGGAGAATCTGAAGATCAGCCATGCATGGCTGATGGCAGGCGATGGCGGCATGAATCTCCTCTATCGGGAAGGGTTGCGGGGTAGCCGGAATACCGAAGAGGTCATACTGGCGTTGCATCGCTTCGGCGTACGGGATATCGGCTTCGTGCATGCGGACGGAAGTGTTCCATTGTTTCGTTGCCCACGCCGCGCCCCAGAGATGATCCAGATGTCCGTGGGTGGCGATGATCACCAACTTCCGCTTCTGCAAGCCATCCGTCAGCGGCCGGATATAATTGAGCAACACCTGCCGCTCGTATTCATCGGAACAAGCCGGATCAACCAACAGGACTACCTCCGGAAAGGTAATCACATACGTATTGGTGCCGAAGGCACTAAATGTAAAAGTCTTGATTTGCATAATTATTCGGTGTCAGTTCTAAACCGGTTATTTCCAGCACTCATGGCATATTGAGGGTTTGTGACGAAGGGCTTCCCGGCGAAAAGCAACCGCTTTCTTGTTGTTATAGAGTTCCGCGAGCGGTGTCTCCATGATATTTCCGAACGAATGGGCGTGCGCTTTGTCGTAACAGCAAGGCAGCACTTCGCCGGTGGTGGTGATAACCGCTCCGCTCCAGACACGGAAACAGCCTCTTGAGATCGGTCTGCGGTGGTAGAGCCCGTCTGCGCCTTTGATGTAACGGCTGTCACGCGGGTCTGAAGGCATAAGCGGATGACCGTTGGCATAACCGTACAGTTGGGCGGTTTTGAAGACTAATCGGTCAGCTCCCATTTTCTTGTACTCGCGCCGGAAAGCGTCCCACTCCTGCTCGTTCGTCCGGAGCCGGAGCACCTGGAACTCAATAATCAGGGTACCTTTTGCGTCTCTGAGCCACCGCAACGCCTCTTTGCATCGCTCCACATTACCGCCAACGCGGTAAGCGCTATAACTATCCTGCGTCAGACCATCCATGGAGACGATGATCTTATTCAGTCCGGCGCGCACGAGTTCTTTCGCTAATTCGGGTGTCAAAGCCTGCGCATTGGTAGAGACGATGGTATAAATACCGGCTTCGCACGCCTCCCGGATCATCAAAGGCAGATCTTTGTGCAAGAGCGGTTCGCCCTGAAAGTAGAACTGAATGGTATGCACAAACGGCTTTGCTTCCGCCAATACCCGCTGCCACACTTCGCGCGGCATAAAAGGAGATAATCCCTGTCCCGTTTTTTTTTCTTGGGAAAGAAGCGCGTTCTGTCCCACCGGGCATTCAGGGCAACGGAGCTGGCAGACGGAGGCAGGCTCGACGGACAGGAACATCGGTCTATGTACAATATGCACCGAGCCGAAGAGACCCAGTGCATAGCTCGCATAGCAACGCATCGCGTTGCGCACGCGCGTACCTATATATTTAATGTAGCGCAATCTTGTTTACGCGACGCTCATGACGACCGCCTTCAAAATCGGTTTGGAAGAAGGTACGAACAATATCCAAAGCCATCGGAGCAGAGATGAAACCTGCGGGGAGAGCCAAGACGTTTGCATTATTATGCTGACGCGCCAGTTCCGCCAACTTGGTTTCCCAACAAAGGGCAGCGCGGACACCCTGGTGCTTATTTGCTGTCATGGCAATACCATTACCGGTGTGGCAAATAATGATACCGAACTCATATTCCCCTTTCTCCACTGCCTCAGCCAGCGGATGCGCATAATCGGGATAATCGCAACTCTCGGCATTATAGCATCCGAAGTCCTTTACTGTTGCTCCGTTATCCTCGAGGAATAACTGCACTTTCTCTTTGAGCGCGAAACCTGCGTGGTCCGAAGCCAACGCAATGCTCATTTCACTAAAGCTTTTCATATCTATTGATTTATGATTTATGATTTGTGATTTGCAATTGATGGATTAGAAGATTATTGCCAGGTTACCGAACATCAGTTTACAAGCAATCGCCAGCACGATGATTCCAAAGAACTTACGGCATATATATAGCGACGTCGGTCCCAAGTATTTGGTGAGCCAGTTAGTCCCGATAAGCACCAGATACAACACAATCATACAAAGCAGCAGGGAGATACACAGGTTTCCCGTAGAATACTCCGCGGTAATCGCCAGCAGGGCAGTAAAAGCGCCCGGTCCGGCGTACATCGGGAACGCCAGCGGTACGATAGAACCGCCTCCCGCCATCTCTCCTTCCAGTTTGTCATTCTGGAAGATCGTGATATCCAATACCATCTCCATCGCCATCAGGAAGATAACAAAACCTCCGGCGATGGCGAAGTACTCAATCTGCACACCGAAAAACTTGAGAATCCACTCTCCGAGAAACAAGAAGGCCAACAAAATAATCAAACTGGCAATACATACCTTGTTCGCATCTATCTTCACTCCCTTCTTCTGCAACGAAATGGTAATAGGGATATTTCCCAGCGGGTCAATGATGGCAATCATAAAAATAAAAGATGACAAGACCTGCCAGATATCAAAAGGGCCAAAAAATTCTTTTAATGCTTCCATGATTTTCAATTTTGCCTGCAAAATTAGTGAAAAAAATCTATTTATGCAAATAAAAACGATTAATTTTTCACAAATTTTTGCATATATGCAAGAAAATTTGTATCTTTGCACGATTTTTCAATGAATTTAATAAAAATTATACAATTGATAGACTTATGATTAACTCTCAAGACATTAAGAACGGCGTATGTATCCGCATGGACGGCCGTCTGTATTTTGTAATTGAGTTCTTGCACGTAAAACCGGGTAAGGGCAACACAATTATGCGTGTTAAATTCAAAGATGTAGTAGATGGCCGCGTTCTGGAGCGCCGTTTCAATATCGGTGAGAAGCTGGAGGATGTCCGCGTAGAGCGCCGTCCGTATCAGTTCCTCTACAAAGAGGGTGAGGACTACATCTTCATGAATAACGAGACCTTCGAGCAAGTGCCCATCGCACATGATCTGATCACCGGCGTCGATTTCCTCAAAGAGGGCATGAACGTAGAGGTTGTATCGGACGCATCTAGCGACACCGTACTCTTCGCTGAGCTGCCGACCAAGGTTGAGTTGCAGGTTACTTACACCGAGCCGGGTCTGAAGGGTGATACCGCTACCAACACGCTCAAACCGGCTACCGTAGAGACCGGCGCCGAGGTACGTGTCCCTCTCTTCATCAACGAGGGTGAGATCATCCGTATCGACACCCGCGACGGAAGCTACTGCGAGCGCGTTCGTTAAAAGGAAAAGGCTTTGCCTTCCCTTGGTTCGATGGCAAGTATAGCAGACATACGTAAACCCGTCGAAACGGAGTGGAAACGCTATGAGCGGCTGATGCAGGAAGGCATGGAAGCCGACGAGCGTGTACAACAGGCCGTTTTGAAATATATCGCGGCACGGAGTGGAAAACAACTCCGGCCGCTGATTGTTTTGCTATGCGCCCAAATCTGCAATCCTATTACCGACAAGACGCTCCGTGCTGCCGTGGCATTAGAGATGCTTCATAACGCGAGCCTGGTACACGACGATGTGGTGGACAACTCCGACACACGCAGAGGTCAGCCCGCCGTGCATACCCAGTGGAGCAACAAAGTAGCAGTCCTTACCGGCGACTACATGTTAGCCAAAGTAATCAGCCTGATTGCCGAGGTCCGTAATATCCGCATTCTGGAGATCGTCTCTGATTTAGGCAAGAGCCTCAGCAGCGGCGAGATGCTGCAGCTGCATGCCGGACAGTCCATGTGGATAGACGAGGAGCGGTATTTGAAGGTCATTGACCAAAAGACCGCGCGTCTCTTCCAATCCTGCGCAGAAGCAGGCGCAGAGAGCGCAGGCTGTACTCCACGACAGCGAACGGCATTGCGCGAATACGGACGACTGTTAGGCCTCTGTTTCCAGATCAAAGATGATATTTTCGACTACAGCGACCTGGAGGAAATAGGCAAACCGACGATGAGCGATCTTCGGGACGGCAAGGTAACCCTTCCTCTCATCATTGCGCTCAAACGTGCGCCGCAACCGGAGGCGGAGGAAATACGCCTCAAGGGAGAACAAGTGTGCACAGCAAACCTTTCAAAAGAAGAGGAGACGCGGATTCTGGAAGAGATCAAATCCTTCGTACTGCGGTTCAAAGGCGACGAGTACGCCGTGCAGCAAATGCTCGCCTACAAAAAGAAAGCCACGGAAGCCCTTTCGGTATTCCGTGACAGTGCAGAAAAAAGCAGTTTGTTAGCCCTACTCGATTTCGCCATCAATAGAGTGCAGTAGTTGCTCCCGCAAAGTCTCATCGCTGATAGTAGCGAGGACATCTTTCATAAACGCGCCGACGAGCAGTTGACGCGCTTTTTGTTTGTCTATGCCTCGTTGCTGCATATAGAAAAGCGCCGACTCATCGAGTTGTCCGGTGGAAGCGCCATGCGTGGCTTTGACATCATCGGCGTAGATCTCCAACTGCGGCTGGGTACGCATCTCCGCCTCTTCAGAGAGAACCAGGTTACGGTTGGTCTGGTGCGCCTCGGTCTTCTGCGCATCCTGTGCGATTTTCAGATCTCCGATGAAACGCCCGCGGGAATGCTCGTCCAGCACAAACTTGATTAACTGGTCCGAAGTTCCGCCCCCCACAGCATGGGTCACATGCGTCTCGGTGGTAACTGACTCCTCGCCATGCAGGAACGCCAGGCCGAATATCTCCGTTTTGCAGCCTTCTCCGGCTTGCTCCACGGTAATGTTATTCATCGCCTCTGATGGGCACGATTGCTTCGATATACCGATATTTCGATATTCCGATTTATCGACAGGGAGATTCAACACGTGAATTTTCACGCGGGAACCTGCCTCCTGAATAATATGAATGTTGACCTCCAGCTCATTGAGAAATACGCGTTCGTACGTCTCGCCGGACTTAATATTTACGATTTGGTCATTTACCATGTACCATTTATTTGGTCATTTTGACATTTAGAGATTCAGTCCTTCGTAGCCTTTCTCTTCCAGTTCCAACGCCAGGGTCTTGTCGCCTGTTTTAACGATCTTTCCATCCGCCAGAACATGTACAAAATCCGGCACGATATAATCCAACAAACGCTGGTAGTGGGTGATGACGATAGATGCGTTCTGAGGTGTCTTGAGGCGGTTGACGCCTTCAGCCACAATGCGCAGGGCATCAATATCCAAACCCGAGTCCGTCTCATCCAAGATAGAGAGACAGGGCTCCAACATCGCCATCTGGAAGATTTCGTTTTTCTTCTTCTCGCCACCGGAGAAACCCTCGTTGACCGAGCGGTTGTTTAGTTTGTCGGGCAGTTCGAGCATTTTCTTTTTCTCCCGCATCAGAGCGAGAAACTCCTTGGCGGAAAGCGGTTCTTTACCTTCGTACTCGCGTTTGGCGTTAAGCGCGGTGCGCATAAAATTGGTCATACTCACGCCCGGGATCTCAACAGGGTACTGAAAAGAAAGGAACACGCCCGCACGTGCGCGCACCTCTGCGGGCATTGCAAGGAGGTTCTCACCTTTGAGATATACCTCTCCGGCCGTCACCTCATAAGCAGGATTACCCGTGAGCACCGCAGAGAGCGTGGACTTTCCTGCTCCATTCGGCCCCATTATAGCGTGCACCTCGCCTTCGTTAATAACCAGATTGACTCCTTTAAGAATCTCCTTTCCTGCGATGGAAGCGTGCAGATTTTTTATTTCTAATAACACCTTACTCATACTCCTTTGTACATTGTATCGTGTACCTTTGTCACTTGATTTGGCTCATTACTACCTCTCCCACCGCTTGCAGGGTTGGTTTGGCGATGTTGTCCAAATTATCATTACGCGTGTGCCACCAGTGCGGGAAACCCGTAGCGTTGCGGATGTCATAATGAATAATATCCACACAAGGAATGCCGGCTATGTAGTTGACATAATAATGGTCGTCGGTAATGGGATACGACTGCTGGTTGGTGAAGATGGCTCCGTATCCGAGTTGCTCCGCGGAGTGCCAGATTTGTTGCTGGTAGTTTCCGGCATACTGCGTGGAGTACATCTCGCGAGGGAAGGTTGCGTCCGGTGCACCGACCATGTCTAACACAATACCAAACCGGTATTGTGGATTTGAGCTTTTGGCATAGTTGGTAGCCCATAGTTGGGAACCGAGACACCATGTATCTTCACGTTCGGTACCGGTATAGGTGCGCGGCGTACCCATATCTTCGCAGTCAAAGAAGATGATATCCACAGGAGTCGTGAATGTCGAGTCCGCCATTCTGATTCCTATTTGGCGAGCCACTTCCAGAAGTACTCCCACACCGGAAGCGCCATCGTTGGCACCGGGCACATTATAGAACCGGTCGGCATAATCGTCCTCTTCGTCACACCACGGGCGTGTGTCATAGTGCGCACCAAGCAGAATACGCGGACGGGATAACCCCTCCCCGTCCCTCCCCTCAAGGGAGGGAGAAAAGTGTCCGATGATATTATAAATCTGCTGGTTGTCCCCTTTATAATCGGGCATGAAACCTTTCTGGAGTTCCACCTCGGCGCCAAACGCGCGGAGTTGCTCAATGAGCCATACGGCGCACTGCATATGCGCCGCGCCATTCGGCACGCGCGGCCCGAAAGCCATCTGCCTCTCGATATATGCGTAAGCACTATCCGCAGAGAACGACGGGCGCTCGATTGTCACGGGTTTCTTCCCCGAACAAGCAGACAAGAGGCAGGCCATGCCTGCCACTAATCCTGTAACAAATATATTTTTCTTCACTTTCAACACGGTGTATTGGCTTCACTGACGGATGTGTGGTTCTGGATAGCACGGATGGTGTCGGCAATCGGTTTGGCGAGGCTGACCACGTGGAGTTTGGAGCAGCAGGCGGGATCAACCGGAATCGAGTCGGTGCAGATCAGTTCCTCCAATGCCGACTCCTCAATACGCTGACAAGCGTTACCGCTCAGTACGGCGTGACTGACCACTGCACGTACGCTCTTCGCGCCACCTTCTTTCATTACCTCAGCCGCTTTACACAGTGTTCCCGCCGTATCGGCAATATCATCACAGATAACCACGTCTTTTCCGTAAATATCACCCAGTACACGGATTTCGGAAACTTTATTGAATTCCGGACGGTTCTTGTAACAAATCACCATCGGCACTTCGCGGTCGGACAAAAGATGCAGTTTCTTTGCAAAATTTGAAGCTCTTTTAGAGCCGCCAACATCCGGGGATGCAACAATCAGTTTTTTCAGATTCAGACTTGCGATATAGGGTGCTAACACATTAGAGCCAAAGATATGATCAACTGGAATATCAAAGAATCCCTGAATCTGGTCGGCATGCAGATCAACGGTTATCACACGGTCTGCTCCGGCGGTTTGCAGCATATTCGCTACCAGTTTTGCGCCTATAGATACGCGAGGTTTGTCTTTTCTGTCCTGTCGTGCCCATCCGAAATATGGGATCACGGCGACAACCTTGTACGCACTGGCGCGTTTGGCGGCATCGATCATCAGCAACAACTCCATGAGATTGTCGCTGGTGGGACATGTGGACTGAACTAAATAAACAGACTGTCCGCGTACGGACTCTTCAAAATAGGTGCAGAACTCACCATCTGAAAAACGATCTACATGCAGATTGCCGACCTGGCAGCCCAACTCTGCGCAAATACCCTGCGCCAAGGCCTGTCCTTTCGACCCCGCAAAGATCTTAAACTGATTGTTTTTTTCCATTTTATTTTTTCTTTTTCTTACCAGCAGCCTGACTATCCGACTGCATCAGTATTTGCTCAAAAGCTTGCGATTCACATAGCAGTTTACCTTGTGACATCCTGATAATATCCTCCTTCACGCGGTTGATTCCTGCTTCCTGATCGCGGTTCCAAATCAAATTGCGCTGCCGCATACATTGCGCGATGTATATTTCCAGCGAGTCCCGTTCCTGACCGGCGGGAAGGGTCGATGCATACGCAATCATATCCTGCACTATACGCCCGTAGTTACGCATTTTGATCGGTGCGGTATTTCTATTTAATTGTAATGTCATGTCATTTACCATTTGGTCATTTACCATTTTATTTTTTGCGGATGAGATAAATCATCGTGGGATAGTGGTCTCCGTAGCCGTTCTGCCATACACCGGCTTTGGTTGTACGCAGCGGAGTGCCCTTATCCTTGCCCTCCTGCACAGTGAGGAAGGGTTTGTTGAATATCTGCGCCTTCCAATAAGTCCATTTCCCGCTCTCTATCTTCTCACTCATCAGCGGCTCGTTGATGATAATCTGGTCGAAGAGGTTCCAACTGCCGTTGTATGCCAGCGAACCGATACCGCGATCCAGCATCTGCCACATGGTATTGAAGAAGCCCCGTGGCTCTACCTCCTCGCGATGCTTGCGCGCCTTGAGCACCTCCTTGCACGAGTGGTTATACGGGTCATCGTTCAAGTCACCCATGATTACAATCTTCGCCTGCGGCTCTTTCATATAAATGGAGTCACATATTTTCATACACAACATCGCAGCAGTATCACGGCCCGGACGGCTCGACAGCTCGCCTCCGTAACGGCTCGGCCAGTGGTTCACAATCACATGGATCTTCTCCGGTTTGCCATCTCCCATGAGGTAACCCGATACACATAACTGCAAACGCGTCTTGATCTCTCCTCCGTCCGCATAGTGCGCTTTAAGTTCAAAGCCATTCACCTTCGATGGTTTGAAGAGCACGGTATCATACAGAAAACCGACATCTACTCCGCGGCGATCAGGGCCCTCTAACAAAATCGGTTTCAAACGCCTGCCGTATTTGGCATTTGCTTCTGCGCACAAATCGTACAGACAGCCTATATTCTCCACCTCGGCGACTCCCACGCATGCAGCGCCACGCGGGTCATAATCGGTGCCCAGTTGCGAAACGGCGTATGCCATGTTTTTTATCTTGTTCTCATACTTCATGGAGGTCCATTTCATACCTCCGTCCGGCAAGTACTCGTAGTCATTCTTCCCCTCGTCATGGATGGTGTCGAACAGGTTCTCCAGATTGTAGAACGCGATACAGCGGACAAACTGCCCCTCCGATTGGGCATTCTCCTGCGCTTTCACCGCGCCGGTCAGTGTCAGCATCAATGCCGTCACCAAAATCATTGTGCGTTTCATTGTATATATATTTTTCAGTTTTTCTGCAATTTGGCCGCAAAGTTACAACTTTTTTCTGACATGTGCAATAGTACGCCCCATTTTAGCGTAAAAAAAAGAGAGAATATGCTCTTTGCGGGAGATTACGGGTAGGGGATGCGCGTGGGTTACGGGTAGGCTGCGCGTGGGTTACGGGTAGGCCGCGGACAGGCAATGGGTTCGAAAATATCGCACTTATCTCACACTTATCGCGCACTTATCACGCACTAAATTTCCAAAATTCCGGCAGAAACATTCAATATTCCGAAGAAAGAAATACCATCCCAATCCAGAAAGGAGTAGTGATTTGTATTTCGAGCGCAAAGATACAACAAATTTTTGATATATGCAAATTTTTTTCATTTTTCTTGCATATTTCAAAAAAAAACACTACCTTTGCACCCGCAAAGGTTTTATACTCGAGTTTTTACACGACAACAAACACTAAAAAAAAATCTAATTATATTTATGTCAAGCGTAAACAAAGTAATTCTTATTGGTAACGTGGGTGCAGATCCCGAAGTACGTTACTTGGACAGAGGCGTAGCAATTGCAACATTCAATTTGGCAACTACTGAACGCGGTTATGTAATGCAAAACGGCACCCAGGTTCCCGACGTCACGGAGTGGCACTCCATCGTACTATGGCGCAACCTCGCCGAGTGGGCACAACAGAATCTCAAAAAGAGCATGAAGGTCTATGTAGAAGGTAAACTCAAAACGCGCTCGTGGGAGAAAGACGGGCAGATCCGCCGTAAGACAGAAGTAGTAGCAGAGAATATCCAGATTCTTTACCGTCCCGAGATTTATCGCAACCAGAACAACGCAGCCAACAACCAGCCTGCGGACGAAGCAGTAGAATCCGCCAACGACGAAGCACAGGCTGCACCGGAAGCACAGGAGCAAGGCGGTTTCTTCAACGGACTCTTCAGAAACTAAATCATGACCAATAAAGAGCGATATACGGAGTGGGTTGCGGCACAAGATTATGTACCTCTTTTCATGCAACCGTGGTGGATGGACGCCGTATGCGCCGGCAAGCAATGGGATGTACTGCTCGCGGAAGACGAAGCCGGGGAGATCATCGGCGCCATGCCGTACCTCTTGCGCAAGCGCGCGTGGTATACATATATTGTGATGCCGCAACAGACCCAGATCGGCGGCATTTGGGTCACCCCCGAAGTGACAGCGGACAAATGGAAGACAGCCGAGGTATGCCGGATTATCAAAGAGCAAATGGATGCCATGAATCTGGCCTATTACTACCAGCAATTCATGCCCGGCAGTTTATGCGTGAACGCCATGCGGGCTCTTGGGTTCAAGACCAAAGAGCGTGTCACTTACCGTGTGGAAGACCTCAGTAACTTAGATACCCTCATTGCTTCGTTCAGCAAGAGCAAACGTAACCAACTCCAGAAAGCGCTTTCCCTGCATGTTGAGCACTCGATGGACATAGAGGAGTTCTATCGTTTCCATAGCCGTTGCCTTGCGTCCCGCAAACGCAAAATCGGCTATAGCCGCGAGTTTCTGCTTGTTCTCGAGCGCAAAGCAAAACGCCTCAGCCAATGCCAGGTTCTTAGTGTCTGCAATGCCGACGGACAGGTCTATGCCGCAGCTTTCCTGGTGTGGGACAAGGCATATATGTACTACCTCATCCCTGCGTATGACCCCGCTTTCGGAGACTCCGGAGCCGGTGCATTGTTGGTTCTGGAGGCCATGAAACTCGCCCGCGAGAAACATGTACGGTTTGATTTCGAAGGCTCCATGGAGCGCAGTACCGCCAAACACTACAAGCAGTTCGGTTCTACGCCGACCACGTATTACAGCGTGGAGAAGAAATATAAGTGGTGGAGCGGCATCATCCGTTGGTTGAGCAAGTGTGAATAATGGACTTTGACAAAGCCGCATATATTGATTTCTGCGAGCAGAGAGATGATATTCCTTTGTTTTTGCAGCCATGGTGGCTCGATGCCGTCACGCAGCCGGACGACAAGGAATGGCAGGTTCTGATCGCACGCAACAAAAACGGCAACATTGAGGCGGTAATGCCTTTTTTATACGGTTCCAAATGGGGGATGCGATATGCGCTCACACCGCAGTTGACACAATACACAGGCTTGTGGATTGCACCTAAAGCAGGCGAAAGTACAACACAACGGCTCAGTCGGGAGAAAAACCTGCAAAACGATATTATCCGGCAATTGGAGACCTTGAAGTTAGGGCTTTTCGAAGTCAAATTCCCGCTTTCATACAACTATTGGTCACCCTTCTATTGGGCGGGGTACCAACAACAAACCCGGTACACATACCGCATAGACGATTTGAGCGATTTGGGAGCTGTATATGCACGGATAGACAAAGTCAAACGCCAGCATATAGAAGCCGCAGCACGCAATCTGGAGGTGCGTTTCGACATGAAGGCGACTGATTTCTACCGTCTGCAATGTTCTCAATTGAGCGAAAGAGGAAGTAGGAATGTTCTCTCCGAGCATCTTGCTACACACCTGATTGATACAGCTCGCACCCGTAACCAAGGTTTTATTGTCTCTATAGGCGAACCTTCCGGTGTTGTACATGCCGCCTATTTCATCCCTTACGACGCGCATTGTGCCTATAATCTGATTGTGGCTATAAACCCTCTTTACAGAGCTTCCGGAGCTTCGTCGCTTGCATTATGGATGGCCATCAAAAAAGCCTCTGAGGTAACAAAATCTTTTGATTTCGAAGGTAGTATGATTGAAGGTGTTGAGCATAACAACCGGCAGTTTGGTGGCGTTCCTGTACCTTATTATACGATAAGCAAAGCTACCAAATGGCTTGCACTAATGAATCTATGCAGGAAGTAACGCGAGACATATTCTATCAAACAACCCGGAATTGGGAGGATGTCCCATTCACGCAAGCGGAAGGATATGTACGCATGCAGAGCGGCGACAACTCTTCGCGCGTACGATATTTTCTGGATGACAATATCGGTTGTGCAGCGCACGTAAAGAGGTTTATGG
Source organism: Paludibacteraceae bacterium (assembly GCA_905233255.1). Classification (GTDB taxonomy): domain Bacteria; phylum Bacteroidota; class Bacteroidia; order Bacteroidales; family Paludibacteraceae; genus Colicola. The sequence goes on along the minus strand of CAJOCN010000051.1, from coordinate 3,093 downwards.
GGAAAACCCTCCTGATGATTCCCGCCGAGTGCCTCAAGCACAGGCAAACCAAACATTCGACATACACCGGTTTTTACCGGCAAATCATTCGGGAAGCCGATATAGTAGAGGTCAACAGTGTCCGCCCCTACGATGCTGAATACGAAACAGGAATGCGGCAAGCGGGCTTCCTGAGACCGGTGGGGTCTTTCAGTTTTGCGCTGACGAACATGATTGATTTAACGCAGCCTCTGGCATATGACAGCAACTGGAAACGCAATCTCAAGCAAGCGAAACCCTTTTCTCTGAAATTGGAGCAAAAAGAATGCCCGACCCCCAAAGACCGGAGTGATTTCATACAATTATACCATGAAATGTGTGCCAACAAACATTTAGCTATGCCTTTTGACGACCATTTATTGGAAGTATTGTTGTCCGACCCGCATTTCAAACTATGCATGGTTTATCATGATGACAAGCCGGTGAGTGGTATTATCTATCATCGCCAACATGAACATTGCGGGCTACTATACGCAGCCACCGGCAATGCGGCCCATCCGCTACATGCCGGATTCGAAATGTACCGGTTGCTTTTAACCCGATTGCAGGCAGAAGGCATCCAAACTTTCGACATGGAAAAAATGGGAGCCTCTACCCATTCTACTAATGCCGTCTTCCTCTTCAAACAAGGGATAAAAGGCACACTTACCACTCTTTGCGGCGAATGGCAGTGGACTAAACGCAAATGGATGGCACAGGGAATGTATCTTATCAAGAAATATATTTGGAAGAAGGTACAAGTATGAAAATAAATGAGTCTTCAGATAGAGCATTTAAAGCGGTTTTCATTCTCCTTTCTCACGAACCCGATGATTGTCTTTTTCAACATCATCTGGCGGATACGCTGAGAAAAAATGGCATTCATTGTGATATATACTCAGCCTGCGACAACCATTTGGAGGCCCAGTTCGTTGACACTTATTCTTTTGACGGGAATGCACTCTCACTACGACAACGCGCCGGCCATCTCAGCCGACTACTCGCCGGAAAGCACTATGATATAGCATTCTGTGACACACCTTTATCGGTCTCACTTGCACGAAAATTTGCGACACACACATTATATTACATTACGGAGTGGTATCCATCCAAGAAAAACCTGGCGAATGCCTCGTGGCTGATACTACCTTTCAAGTTCCTTGCACTCTGCTGCGCCAGCATATGGGCAGGCATACTTTCTGATGCTTTTATCTTTGGAGAACACTATAAAGCACTCCCCTTTAGATACATGTTCCCATGGAAAAAATATATATTCCTGCCTTACTATCCGGATACCCGATATATTCCGCACACTCCGGTAAATGACGACCGGGATACTATTCGTTTATGCTATGCCGGCCCCGCGACACAAGACAAAGGGTTTCCTAACGTCATAAAAGTAACGCAACAAGTTGCCCAGCGTAATCTTTGTAAGAAAATACAACTCACCCTCATAACAGACAAGCTTTCGGTTTCTTCATACGAGTTACCCGAGAACTTGCGCATTGTTCACAAGCCTTACGTTCCTTTCCATGAGTTCTGTCAGGAATTGAGTCAACATGACATTTTCCTTGATTTACGCAGAGATGATTTTGAGAACACACGGTGCTTGCCTGTCAAATTATTTTATTATATGGCTTCTGGAAGACCCGTCATCTACACAGATCTCAAAGCCATACACAAAACTATTCCTGAGATAATAGGGGATTCACTTGTCAATCCAAGGGATACAGACCATATCGCCGATATGATTTGCCGGTATATCAACGACCCGGATTATTATCACTCCGTCTGTACGAGAAACCGGAATTTAATCGAAACCTCATATAATTGGAGGGAATTAAGCCCATCCTTCCTCCGGTTTATTGGATTGATTGCTCATATCGGTTTACCAGATACATGAGCCACGCATACTGCCCTCCACTTACAATCGCACTGAATATGGCATAGCATGCGATTGACAGTTCAAAACTATTATAATATATTCCTATTCCTAAACCTATAAAACGCACTACAGTGATCAGGATCTCAAAGTACAATCCGTGATTCTGCTTAAAAAACACCTCATAGATATACCCCGTCGCACCACACAACATGTTGCAAACCAGCCATGGCAGCATCCATCGTATATATATACCGGTAACGCGCCATACATCGCCTAACAGCCATTGCGTAAGCATTGGCAAAACGAACCATAAACACACAAATAACGGCACTATAATCACGAGTGTCCATATGGTGAAACGCCGATAGAAGTTGCCGATTGATTGTCGAGCATTTACTTTCGCCGCAGTTTGGCGGTAAAACACCTGGTATAGCGCGTTCGTTACCACGTTTATCGGAGAAAAGGAAAGCAATACGGCCATTGTCCAGAACCCAACCTCGTGAGATGAAAAGAACGGAGTCAGCAAAAGTACGGGCATTTGACCGGCAATGTAGTTAATCAAACTGTGGGGAAGGGTGTATTTCGGGAAATTGGAATACTTGCGGAAAATTTCTCCCCAATTTCCATGGTCAAAGTGGACGAAAGAACGAACAATACTCTTGTCTTCTCTCAAGAACACACGTAATATAGAGCACAGAGGAGACAGGATTGAGGAATAAATCAACCCTCCGTTTAATTGTCCTAAAGCCCCGAAGCCTGTTTTGAATCCAGCCGAGAAAAGGGATTGGGAGATTTGGTATCCGGAGATTTTGTCATAAGCATTATGCCTTATGTACCAATAATTCAGGACATTCCATATTCCCAATAGCAACACATTACATGGCAGTAGCCAATAGTACCTCGCTAATTGCGGAGAATTAAACAAATTAGCTATCGAATCCGCAAATGGAATCGTGAGTGTAATTAGAAACACTAAAGCGAAGATGCCGGTGAGACAAATGTGCACTATGCTGCGCGCTTCATGTTCATTTTCGGGAAGCACTACAGCGTCTTGCATTTGCATTGTGGACACTATCACCAGCACTCCAACTATACTCATGAACAAATTCAGCAAGCCGAAATCTTCCGGCGAGTACATACGCGTGAGAATAGGATAAACCAGAATGCCTAAGGCTTGCGCAATGACATTC
>CAJOCN010000050.1 GCA_905233255.1 Paludibacteraceae bacterium | reverse complement strand
CGCGGTAGGTCTTGCGTCTTCTGATCAAACTTTGTTGCGGTTTCATGCTATTTTATCAGTCCACAAATTTAACAAATTAAACAGATTTTCTTCTTGGTCCACAATTACCAACAATTAAAGACAATTATACAAAAAAGCCCATCTTAACAGTTCTCCGGCGTTTACCGGATCGTTGTTAAGATGGGAAATTGTATGGAATTAGGTATTCCGTTTCGGACATCAAAAAACGCGGATCTCTTCTCTTGCTTATCCGCTTCTTGAGGTCGTAGGAAAAACCCGTAATGTCGAATAAGCAATGCAGAAACCCACGCCGTGTATATGTGTACACACGCGCATACCTATAAAGATACACGCGGGCGCATATAATACACCTCGCAGGCATCTACCACTGCCTTGTTTTCGAACATTACTTTTGAAAGTTCCTACGTTTCAAGAAGTCAAAAACAAGCGTTAGCAAACGCCTTTATAATATGTCTGCAATCCCAACCCGCGTATCTACGCAGACACCCAAGCGTGGGACTGCCATGCAAAAGTGCGGTCATAAACACGCATTTGGTCTATGTCGGGCATGCCCGAAACACCTTTGCGGGTGCAAAGGTAGTGCTTTTTTATGAGATATGCAAATTTTTAGGGGAAAAATATGCAACTTTATGCCAATTTAGGCAAGAATAGGCAGATTTAGGCTTCTTCTGAGTAATCGGATAGAGTTAGTGATTTTCTCTTGGAGTTCTTGGCTGGCGGGAACAAGAGGGAGGCGCAGTTGGTTTTCAATAATACCTTTCTGCGCCAGGACGGCTTTGATGCCGACGGGGTTGCCTTCGGCGAAGAGGAGGCGGATCATGTCGGCGTATTTGGCTTGGAGGGCGGCATCTTTGTCATGGACGATGTGCCAGAAATCCTCTGGGAAAGCGTTGGAGGCTACGGAGATCAGTCCTGCCCCGCCGGCTTCCATAACCTCGCAGGCAATTCCGTCGTCGCCGGAGAGGACTAATAGACCGTCCTTCGGACTCAAAGTAGAAAGACCGCTGTCGCTCAAAGTAGAAAGACTGATTAACCTCTTGATCTGCTCCACGTTGCCGGAGGCTTCTTTGACGGCGGCAATCTTATCGGGGTGGGCGTTGTAGATGCGCATGACCGTTTCGGGCAGGAGGTTCACGCCTGTGCGCCCGGGTACGTTGTATAGGATGACGGGAATAGGAGAGGCTTCTGCTACTGCGCAGAAATGCCGGTAGAGCCCTTCCTGATTGGGTTTATTGTAATAGGGGCAGACGGAGAGTATGGCGGCGTAGTTATCTATGAGCTCGCCATGCATGGCGGCTAACTCAGCACAGACAGCCGCGGTGTTGTTGCCGCCGACGCCGAGGACTAAAGGGATAACCCCTCCCGGCCTCCCCTCAAGGGAGGGGACAGGATGGGTGTGGACGTAGTTGACGATGAACTGCCTTACTTCTTTCTTCTCCTCAGCGGTCATGGTAGCGGCTTCGCCTGTCGTTCCGAGGACGACGATGTAGTCCACAAACCCGGTTAACTGCGTGTCTAACAGGCGTGCCAACGCCTTGTAATCTACTGTGCCGTCTGCCTTGAACGGCGTAATCAGGGCTGTTCCTAAACCTTTAATCATTGCTTTTGATGGTAGTTAGGTATTTCATTATTTCGTGGTACAGTCGGGTCACATCTACATGCGGCTCTTCGTCGGTCTCGCCTTCAGCGGGCGCAACAACCGGCATGGAGATAAGCATGTCGTGCAGCCCCTCGCCGAGGTTCAAACCCACTTTGAAGTCCGCGTCTGTATATAAGGCGAGGTATCGCAGCGGCAGAACAGGGTTGGTCGTGAGATCAATCAGAAGGTCGTAGTGCACGGCTCGCAGTTCATCCTTCACTTCGCTTTTCAGTTTGCCCAACCAGTTGAAATCCGTGAGCCCTATAACGCGGCTTTGCAGCAGGATGGGGGACGATATTTCTTTTTTGGGTGCGTATCCCCACATGGTAACATCTATCTGCCGTTTGAGCAGGTCCTGACGGATTGCCTTAATCTCGTCGTTGCGCTCCAGCAGATCACTCTCGTAGATGACCATGAGCTTAATGGGTTTATCCATATGCGGGAAACGAACCAACCGCTCCGGCTCTTTGCAGCGGAGGTAATCAAAGATATATTGACGTAATTTTTGCATTTTCTTATGCTTATATTTTTCGTTATGACGCCTTTACGATATTAATTCCAAGAACTCGTCTTCGGTCATCAATTTGATGCCGAGTGCCTCGGCTTTCTTCAGTTTCTCGGGTCCCATGTTTTCTCCGGCGAGGATGAAAGATGTTTTCTTGCTGACGGAACCGACGTTCTTTCCTCCGTGCGCCTCGATGAGTGCTTTGTACTCGTCCCGGCTGTGGTGGGCAAAGGTGCCTGAGATGACGATGGACTGTCCTTGCAGGACATTTGAGATTTGAGATTTGAGATTTGAAATTTCTTCATCGCTGAGTGCCATTTGCAGTCCGGCTTGGCGGAGCCGCTCCAAAATCTCCAGATTACGTATATCTTCGAAGTATTTAACAATATTCTCTGCAATCTGGGGGCCGACATCTTCGATGGCGCATAGCTGCTCTGCAGTCGCCCATTGGAGGGTGTCGATGGAGGTATAGACGCGTGCGATCTTTTTCGCCGTTGTTTCTCCGACCATGCGGATTCCGAGTGCGAAGAGTACGCGTGCCCACGGCACTTGCTTGGAGGCTTCGATGCCCGCCAAGATATTCTGCGCGGACTTCTCTCCGAGGCGTTCCTGGGCGGCTATATCTTCGAGTTTCAAGTCGTAAATATCGGCGATGTTATGAAGCAGCCCTTTCTGGTAGAAGAGGTCGATGGTTTCTTCGCCGAGGCCGTCAATGTTCATGGCTTTGCGGGAAACGAAATGCTCTATTTTGCCTTTTATCTGCGGCGGGCAACCGGCCTCATTCGGGCATCGCCATGCTGCTTCGCCGGGTATTCTTACCAACGGCGTGCCACATTCGGGGCAGAGGGTGGGGAAGAATGACGAAACCCCACCTAACCTCCCCTCATGGGAGGGACACTCTCCCCCTGTGGGGAGAGCAGGAGAGGGGTTTTCCTTCCCTGTTATCTTCGGGATGATTTCGCCGCCTTTCTCCACCCATACGCGGTCGCCAGGACGGATGTCGAGGGAGCGTACGAAATCTTCGTTATGGAGTGTGGCACGTTGAACAATGGTTCCACTGAGTTGCACCGGTTTGAGGTTGGCAACGGGTGTGACTACGCCGGTGCGTCCCACCTGGTAGGTGATCTCTTTGAGGAGCGTGAGTTGTTTCTCTGCGGGGAACTTATATGCGATTGCCCAACGGGGCGTCTTGGCGGTGTAACCCAGTTCTTCCTGCTGCGCCAAGTTGTTGACTTTGAGCACGATACCGTCTGTGGCAACGGGCAGATTCTTGCGTTCCGTGTCCCAATACGCGATATACGCCATTACCTCATCGACGGAGTGGCAGACTTTGATGGCATCGGAGATGTTGAAACCCCATTCTTTGGCGGTTTGCAGGCGCTCATAATGGGTTTTGCCCGGCAGGTTCTCGCCTAACATATAATAGAGGTAGGCGGTCAGACCGCGTCGCGCCACCTCTTTGGGGTCTTGCAGTTTGAGGGTGCCGGAAGCGGCGTTGCGCGGATTGGCGAAGAGGGGTTCCTCCTGTTCTTCGCGCTCTTTGTTGAGGGCTTCGAAGCGTTCCCATGGCAGGAGCACTTCGCCGCGTAGTTCAAAGGAATCCGGGAGGTCGTTCCGATCTATTCTCCAAGGGATAGAGGGAATGGTCTTGATGTTGTCGATTACATCGTCTCCCTGTTGTCCGTCTCCGCGTGTGAGTGCGCGGACGAGTTGTCCGTTTTCGTACCAAAGGGAGATGGACAGACCGTCGTATTTGAGCTCACAGACGATCTCCACGCCGGCAGGCAGTTTGCGCACCCAATCTTCGATCTCTTCCCGCGAATAACTGTTCGCCAGGGAGAGCATCGGATATTTGTGCCTGACCTGTTCAAATCCCTTTTTGCCTAAGTCGGAACCCACATGCTGTGTCGGAGACTTTGGGTCAAACATATCCGGGTAGCGCGCCTCCAAGTCCTGCAGACGATGCATTTTCTCATCGAAATCGCGGTCGGAGAGCGTGGGCATGTTCAGTACATAGTACTTGTAGTTCGCCTCTTCCAACTCTTTTCGGAGTGCTCGTATCTCGTCGCGCTCCGGTTCCTCTATTTGGCTGAAAAGATCCATCATCGTACAATCATTTTTCGTTGGTACGCTACGCCGTTATAATAGACATAGACGATGTATATACCCTGTTGCTCCGGCAACTCTACTTCGTAGAGCGGCGAGGTGATCTGCTCTTGGCTGACGAGCCATCCGTTGATCGAATAGATGGCGCAGAAACTGGGTTGTCCGTCCTTGTAAGCGTTCTGAATAATCAGTTTGTCTGCATCGTCTTCGATCAGTTCGCGCGAGTTGATCTGCGGGGTGGGATCATAGACCAGTGTGCTGTCTAATTTCAATCCTACTAATACGGGGTCATGGTCCGAGCAACGGAACATGGTGAGGTCCGAGGACTTGTCGTACGTGTATCGGTCGTCCTCGTCGGAGTTGATATGGAATCCCGACATGCCGGTTATCTGCTTGTACATAGTACCGTTGACGATGGCGTGGTCGATATAACTGGCGAGTCCGCCGAACATGTAGCTGTAACTGCTGTCAGCGTGGAAAGCACGGTGCAGATCAATATAGCCATTTTCCGTGAATGCGAGGATGGGTTTGGTGAAGGCATAGCAGTTCATGTCGCCCATGAAGAGCACGTCTTTGTCCCTTATACTGCTGTTCTGGCGGTAGGAGTTGTAGAGTTTGATGACCGCTTTGGCTTCGTTGACTCGCCGTTCCTCATCGCCTGTGTTCATCGCCTTGAAATGGTTGATGGAGTAGATGAAGCGTTCGCCCGTGGCGATTTCCCGGAAGCAGATCATTTTTTTTCTGTTCTGTACTTCTACATCTGTTTCTGTCGGTGTGCCGATGGGTTGTACCGTATTGGCGTCATAGACAAATCCGACAGCCTGCAACGTACCGCTGGAGGCATCTGAGAAATACTTGTAGTTGCGGTTCGGGAGGTTGTTATTGAGGTCGCTGACGATCTCTCCGATGGCCTCATTGCCCTGCTGTAGCTCGACGAGACCGTAAATGTCGGCATTGATGCGTTTGAGGGCTTTGCTGATTTTGGCGCGCTGGTCCTGGTGCTCGGCATAACTGCGTGCTCCCATCGATCCCCATGTCATGTAGTAGTTCTCGAGGTTGAAACCGCAGACAAGCAGCCTGTAGTCTCCCAAGTCGGGAATACCGGCTTCGAGTTCCGCACGTGTGTTTCCCCGCCAAGTGCCGCTGCTCATCGTCAGGCTGCTTGTGCTGTTCACGCGAGCGCGCAAGCCGATGATCTTCTCACCGCAACGGTGGTATCCGCTGATGCCGGAGATGGAGAACATACAACTGCTGTTGATGCGGACAGCTGATTTGTAGTCCGCCGAACCGATCACGCCGCAACTCTCCGGCTGCATACGCCGCCACGGAGAGACCACGTAGTTGCCGTTAGCGTTGGCGCAAACGACCATGGGTACATCGAAAATAACCGTCTGTCCGATATAGGGCCGCAAGGCCTCACCGCTCCAAGAGTCGGGATTATCAATGGATATATGCGCCTGTCCATAAAGCAGAGTGCTCATCAGCAGCGCTGTTAAGAAAAGTCCAAAGCGAGTTTTCATGTGGTCTTTTAATAAAATCGGCTACAAAGGTACATTTTTTTTTGCACATATGCAAATTTTTTCGTAACTTTGCACCGAAATTTACAAATCATAAATCATAAACAGCTACTTTAATGACCTTCACGGAGTTCTGGACAGATAGTAAGATTGCGAAATGGGGTAAGTATGTCATTACCCTGTTGGTCTTTATTGTAGTGTTTCTCTTCATCGGTGAGCAGAGTATAGTGAATTTCGTGCGCAGAGGTCGTGAGATACGTCATTTAGAGGAGCAACGGGATATGTACCGCGAGAGTACGGAGAAAGCGATGCGTGAGATTCAGACGCTCAATAATCCGGACAGCCTCGAGCGTTACGCGCGCGAACATTATTATATGCATACAGCGAACGAAGATATTTACCTTGTGGAGGAATAAAGGCGAAAGGTTAGAGGTTAGAGGTTAGAGGTTAGAGGTTATGAGAAAATCATCTATAATATTAATTATCGGGCTGGTGATACTGGCCGTGGGAGCCGCGTTAAGCGTGGCTAAAATAGAGCCGTGGGCGGATTATGTGCTTATTGCCGGAGCGGTTGTGGTTGTAATCCGCGGTTTCATTCGAAATCACGAGCAAGACTAACAAAAAGTGTATATATATATTTATATATATACAGTAAAAGCGTTAAAAATGCCGAAATCCGTATTCATCCTATGGTGATCCTATGGTGATTCTATGGTGATCCTACGGTTCGGTACCGACATGCATCCGCAATGACAGATCCCCTGAGACGAGAACATATAATATTAGGTGTTGATCCCGGAACATTGTTCATGGGCTACGCATTGTTGCACACCGTTGGCCAGCAGGTCGAGATTTTGGATTTCGGCGTACTGGATGTACACAAACTGGACGGTCAGTATCCGCGGCTGCAGCAGGAGTTCTTCTTTCTGCAAGAGCTGATAGACAAGCACCATCCGTCGTGTCTGGCGATCGAGACGCAGTTTGTCGATAAGAACCCTCAGACGATGATCAAGATCGTTCATGCGCAGGGTGTAGCGATAGCTGCGGCGTTGAGCAAAGACGTCCCCATTTATGAGTATTCGCCGATGAAAATCAAGATGGCAATCACCGGAAATGGTCATAGTTCGAAAGAGCAGGTGGCGGGTATGTTGCAGCGTTTCCTGCACATTCCGGACGATCAGATGCCTAAAAAACTGGATGCGACGGATGCGTTGGGTATCGCTTATTGTCATTTTCTGCAACTCGGTCTCCCTATAAATAAGGATGCGGGTGCGAAGGACTGGACGACTTACGCCAAGCGTAAAGGGTTGACAGACAAAGGGTTAACCGGTCCGGCGGCTCAATTGGCTGCGGCGCTCGCTACTGTCAAAAAGAATAAAAAATAAAAAATCTATCCCTAAAATTTGGTAGTATCAAAAAAAAGTAGTAATTTTGCAGTCGCGTTCGACAATCGGTGTGCGAGACACTAAATTATAACTGAACAAATAAATAATATCATTATGGCTTACAAAATTTCATCAGACTGTGTAGCATGCGGCACCTGTATAGACGAGTGTCCGGTAGGTGCGATCCATGAGGGCGAGCAGTATTCGATTGACCCGGAGGTATGCATCGAGTGTGGTACTTGCGAAGGCGTATGCCCGAGCGGTGCAATCAGTCTCTAAAAGGTTCATTTTTTACCAAAAATGGCGAAAAATGAGGGAATACGACATGTGTGCCCTCATTTTTTTGTAAAAAATGTAATGTAAACCTTGCAAATATGAAAAAAAAGTTGTAACTTTGCGCCAAATTTTCATGAAATTGAGAAAAATGGAGAAAAAAGACCTACAAATCGACACACAGAAGGTTGATACTACGCCTGTTGCAGAAGTGCAGACAGAGCCGCAGACAGACCCTCAGGAGACCATGTTAAAAGCATTCTTCCGCATCCATGATTATCTCGTTGCGCATTCTACTATGCCTCTCCGCAGAAAGCTCATGGATGAAATAGATTGGCATGACCGCCTCATAGCCATCAAGGGTGGTCGTGGAGTTGGTAAGACCGATTTCATGTTGGCGCGCATCAAGGAAATAGAGACGGAATGGGCCAACCTGCCCGAGCCGGAGAAGAAGGGACGCAAGAAAGTTGTGTCTCCCCGTGATATCCGTCCGTGTCTCTACGTGAGTTTCAATGATTTCTATTTCACGAAGCACACGCTGTTTGATTTTGCCGGTGCGTTTGCCAAGAAAGGCGGCCGGTACCTGTTCATCGACCAGCTTTTCAAGTACCCGAACTGGTCTCGTGAACTGAAACATTGCTACGCCAAGTATCGTGATCTCCACATCGTGTTCTGCGCGACGCCAGTCATGCCTATAGACGAGGATAACAACGATCTGAAGGGCATTGTGCATACGTATAACCTCCGCGGATTCTCGTTCCGCGAGTACCTGAATATCCAGACGGGTCTTCGTCTGCCGACTTATACGCTGGATGAGATCATGCAACGTCATGCGTCCATCTCCCGCGAGATATGCGAGCGAGTGCAGCCGCTGAAGTATTTCGATGCGTACCTGCACCACGGCTACTATCCTTCGTACCTCGAGTCCAAGTCGTTTGAGACCGAGTTGCTGAAAGTGATGAACAGCCAGTTGGAGGTAGATGTGCTGATGATCAAGCAGATCGATGTGGCGTGTCTGCATAAGCTGCGCAGGCTGCTCTATATCCTCATGCAGGATGCTCCATGCGCACTCAATGTGTCGAATATATCCGACGAGATCGAACTGAGCCGCGCGACGACGATGAACTATATCAAGTACCTCAAGGACTCGCGCCTGATCAACCTCCTTTATCCGGAGCACAAGAACTTCCCGATGAAGCCGACGAAGGTGTATATGCATAACCCGAACGTAGCGCTGATGAACTCCACCCGGGAGATCAGCAAGATAGATATCTACGAGACCTATTTCTACACGGCTATCCACGGCTCGCACAAGGTGAACGCCACCGACCGCTCGGCGATGTTCATCGTAGATAACAAGTACTATTTCGACGTCAAGGAGAAGGTGTCCGTGCGTGACTCAATCCGTCCGACGGCGGTAGCGGATCTGGAGTTCGGCCGCGGCAACCAGATGCCGCTGTGGCTGTTAGGGTTCTTGTATTAGACGAACTAGATGGACTAGTCTAATTAGTCTAACTAGATTAACCAGCTATCAATTAACTCAACAATATTTTAACAACTAATTTAATCTTATGGCAAAAGAAAAGAAATTCATGACGATGGATGGTAACGCCGCTGCGGCGCATGTAGCATACATGTTCACCGAGGTAGCCGCTATCTATCCGATCACGCCGTCGTCCCCGATGGCGGAGAACGTGGACGAGTGGGCGGCTCAGGGTCGCAAGAACCTCTTCGGCGAGACCGTTCTGGTGCAGGAGATGCAGTCTGAGGCAGGTGCCGCAGGTGCAGTTCACGGTTCGCTGAACGCAGGTGCGCTGACCACCACTTTCACGGCTTCGCAGGGTCTGCTGCTGATGATCCCGAACATGTACAAGATTGCCGGTGAGTTGATCCCGACCGTCTTCCATGTATCGGCTCGTACGCTTGCCAGCCACGTGCTCTGTATCTTCGGTGACCACCAGGATGTCATGGCTTGCCGCCAGACGGGCTTTGCAATGCTCGCTGAGGCTTCCGTACAGGAGGTGATGGACCTCGCCGGCGTAGCGCACCTCGCTACGATCAAGAGCCGCGTGCCGTTCCTCAACTTCTTCGACGGTTTCCGTACCTCGCACGAGTACCAGAAGGTAGAGGCGATGGATATGGAGGATCTGCGTCCGCTCGTTGACTGGAAGGCTGTTCAGGAGTTCCGTGAGCGTGCTCTCTGTCCGCAACACCCGGTGATGAAAGGTATGGCGGAGAACCCCGATGTGTTCTTCGCACACCGCGAGAGCTGCAACCCGTACTACGACGCTGTGGCAGATATCGTTTCCGACTACATGAAGGAGATCAGCAAGATCACCGGCCGCGAGTACCGCCCGTTCAACTACTACGGTGCCGCTGATGCAGAGAACATCATCATCTGTATGGGTTCGGCTTGCGAGGCTATCCGCGAGGTCATCGACTACGAGGCAGCCAAGGGCAACAAGAAACTGGGTATGATCAACGTACACCTCTATCGTCCGTTCAGCCTGAAGTACCTGAAAGAGGCACTGCCGGCATCGGTTAAGCGCATCTGCGTGCTCGACCGTACCAAAGAGCCGGGCGCTAACGGCGAACCGCTGTACCTCGATGTAAAGGACGCGCTCGACGAACTCGGCATGAACAACCTCATCGTGGTGGGCGGCCGTTACGGTCTGGGTTCCAACGATACCACTCCGGCGCAGATGCTGGCAGTCTTCGAGAACCTCGCTCTGCCGCAGCCGAAGAACCACTTCACCGTGGGTATCAACGATGATGTTACCTTCACTTCTCTGCCGGTTGGCGAGGAGATCGCTATGGGTGACGCTTCGCTCTTCCAGGCTAAGTTCTACGGCCTCGGTGCTGACGGTACCGTAGGTGCTAACAAGAACTCCGTGAAGATCATCGGTGACACCACCGACAAATACTGCCAGGCTTACTTCTCTTACGATAGTAAGAAATCCGGCGGTTTCACCTGCTCGCACCTCCGTTTCGGCGACGAACCTATCCACTCGACTTACCTCGTTACCACGCCTAACTTCGTGGCTTGCCACGTTCAGGCTTACCTCCACATGTACGATGTGACCCGCGGTCTGCAGGACGGCGGTACGTTCCTGCTGAACACCATCTGGGAGGGCGAGGAGCTGGTTAAGAACCTGCCGAACAAAGTGAAGAAATACTTCGCTGACCATAAGATCAACGTATATTACATCAACGCTACCAAGATTGCGCAGGAGAT
>CAJOCN010000049.1 GCA_905233255.1 Paludibacteraceae bacterium | reverse complement strand
CTCTTCGAACTATACACCTACCATTTCCCTAAAACATGGTCTGCCGCCTGTGTCGCCAACCGCGAAATGATCAAAGAAGCCCAGCGCCAAGCCCACGCTTTGGAGCACTCCTCAACCCCGGAAGCCCTCGAATGGCGTATCCGTTTCTTCCGCCATTATTTCAACGTAGTCAAAGGCCACGCCGCTCCCGAACCCGGCATGAAGCGCTACTCCCGTTTCTACCAATATACGTACGTAGCCATCTACCGTGCCCTCCAAGCCGCGAAAGCCGAATCCGCAAAACCCAAGGAGCAACAACCAACTATCACCGATGCGTACCTTCACCACCTGGCCGAAGACGTAACCTTCGAACCGATTAAGGTATGTTCATTTCAGGGCAATTCGATTGCCCGCTACCGATCTATCTTCCGCTCCCCGCATCCTTTCTCCCGTTACTACGCCAACGGCATCCGCCTCCCGCTCTCTGTCTCTACCTCTCCGCCACAAGAGTCTATTCGTACGCGGTAGCCTGTACCGTGGTACTTCGGCACGCCCCTTCCCCTTTCGGGGCGGGTTCCCTCCGAAAGTACGTTCGCGTCTTGTAGTCCATATGTAAGTTTTTGGGATTTTTTTTTGACAAGCCTGAAGGCTTTCCTATTTTGTGTAAATAAATTTCGTCTTATGCAAGCATAGCCGCTATTTATCCACTCAAAATAGATAGAATTTTATTCTATTTGTCAAAAAAAATCCCAAAAACTTGCATATGTCCAATTTTTGTTGTACCTTTGCACGCTAATTTGGATAAGTATGGAAAAATTTGAATCATTATGCGCTCAGCGGAGGTCTATACGCAAGTATAAAGCCCTACCGGTAGAGCAGGAGAAAATCGATTATATGCTGCGGTGCGCGTTGATGTCACCGAGCGCCAAGCGGACCTGTCCGTGGGAGTTCTACGTGACCCGCGACGAGGCGAAAGTGCGTGCGTTGCAGGCATGCAAGACGTACGGCAGCGGCATGTTTGCTACCGCCACGGCAGCGATCGTCATTGCGCTTGACCCCACGCTGTGCGACAACACATGGATGGCGGACGGAGCCATCGCAGCGGAGCATATTCACCTCGCGGCGACGGAGCAGGGGATTGGTGCGTGCTGGTGCCATGTGCACGAGCGCGGGATCGTGACCGACGGCGAAGAAGATCGCAACGGCGCGACCAAGTACGTGCGGGAGCTGTTCGGCATACCTGAGAACTTAGAGGTGCTCTGCGTCATGGCGTTAGGCTACCCCGACGAGGAGAAGAGCCCGTACGACCCCGCCAGACTGAAATACGAAAAGGTGCATAATGTATGATTTGAGATTTGAGATTTGAGATTTGACATTTGACATTTGACATTTGAGGATTATGAAACCGATAATAGCAATAACCACCGGCGATACGAACGGTATCGGGTACGAGGTGATCATCAAAGCGCTCCTCGAGGCGCACATGTTCGAGCTCTTCAAACCCGTGATCTACGGCAATGCCGCGGTCGCCAAACACCATATACAGACTTTAGGCGAGTACTGGCGTAACATCAACTGGAACACGATTGAGTCGCCGGAACAGGCGAAGGACGGACGTCTCAACCTCATCGTCAGTTATCCGGACTCCGTGCCGGTGACGCTCGGCGTGCCGTCCGAGGAGGCGAACAAAGCAGCCAAAGCGTCGCTCGACCGCGCCTGCAAGGACCTCAAAGAAGGCAAGGTACACGCCCTCGTCACCGCGCCGCTCAACAAAGAGGCGCTCCACGGCGGACACACGGAGTATCTGGAGAAACTAATGGCGAAGGACGAAGGGACGAAAGGCGAAGGTTCGCTGATGATGCTATGCTCGGGTAACCTGCGTGTGGCATTGGTATGCAACCATGTGTCGATCGCGGAGATCCCTGCGCAGATCACCGAGGAGCGCATCCTCGCCAAACTGAACCTTCTGCAGCGTTCGCTCATCCGTGACTTCGGTCTGGAGAAACCGCGTATCGCCGTGCTGGCGCTCAATCCGCACGCCGGCGACCAAGGGCTGTTAGGCAAAGAGGAGCAGGAGATCATCGCCCCGGCAATCCAAAAAGCCAACGAGCAGGGTATCTGGGCGTTCGGTCCGTACGCTGCCGACGGGTTCTTCGGAACAGGGCACTACAAGCAGTTCGACGCCGTGTTAGCAATGTATCACGACCAAGGACTGATCCCCTTCAAGACGCTCGACATGAGCGGCGTGAACTACACCGCCGGGCTCTCTATCGTACGCACCTCGCCCGACCACGGCACTGCTTATGACATTACCGGCAAGGACCAGGCGGACGAGTCCTCGATGCGTAACGCGCTTTTTATGGCGCTCGACATCTTACGTGCCCGTGCCGAGTATGACGAAATGACGGCTAACCCGCTGCCGTTCATTGAGCGGGCAGACACGGAGGGCAAACCCCGCCGCGAGTTTATCGACTTTAAGACAACAAGATATAATGATGACAAGTAAAGAAATTAGACAGTCCTTTTTGGACTTCATGGCTTCGAAGGGCCACCAGGTAGTGCCCTCCGCGCCGATGGTGATCAAGGATGATCCTACGCTCATGTTCACCAATGCCGGCATGAACCCGTGGAAGGGTATCATCCTCGGCAATGACCCTATTAAGTACCCGCGCGTGGCGGACAGCCAGAAGTGTCTGCGCGTGAGCGGCAAGCATAACGATCTGGAGGAAGTGGGCCACGATACCTACCACCACACGATGTTTGAGATGCTGGGCAACTGGTCGTTTGGCGATTACTTCAAGAAAGAGGCGATTGATTTTGCATGGGAGTATATCGTCGATGTGCTCAAGATCGACCCCGCCAACCTCTATGCAACAGTCTTTGAGGGTTCGCCGGAAGAGGGCTTGGCGCGTGACGACGAAGCCGCTTCTATCTGGGCTAAACACCTGCCCGCCGACCATATTCTGAACGGCAACAAGCATGATAACTTCTGGGAGATGGGCGAGACAGGTCCGTGCGGTCCGTGCTCCGAGATCCACGTGGACAGCCGTTCCGCTGAGGAACGCGCCAAAGTGCCCGGACGAGAGTTGGTGAACAAAGACCACCCGCAGGTGATCGAGATTTGGAACATCGTCTTCATGCAGTTCAACCGCAAGGCGGACGGCTCGCTCGAACCGCTGGCAAAGAAAGTGATCGACACCGGCATGGGCTTTGAGCGTCTGGTACGTACCATCCAAGGTAAGACCTCCAACTACGACACCGATGTCTTCCAGCCGATGCTCAAGAAGATCGGTGAGATATGCCACTGTACGTACGGCAAGGACGAGAAGACTGATGTTGCCATGCGTGTCATTGCCGATCATATACGTACGATCGCCTTCGCCATCACCGACGGACAGTTGCCGTCCAACGAGAAAGCGGGTTATGTCATCCGCCGTATTCTCCGCCGCGCCGTGCGGTACGGTTACACGTTCCTGAATATGCGTGAGGCGTTCCTGTACCAACTCGTGCCGCAGTTGATCGACGATCTGGGCGAAGCGTACCCCGAGCTCGTCAAGCAACAGGCACAGATAGTACCGGTGATCAAGAGTGAGGAGGAGGCGTTCCTGCGCACGCTCGACAAGGGTATCGGTCTGCTCGACAAACTGATGGACGAGGCACGCAAAGCCGGTAAGACGGAGATCAGCGGCGTGGATGTGTTCACACTCAAAGATACATACGGATTCCCGCTCGACCTCACGGAGCTGATCCTCCGTGAGAACGGTTTCACCACCAACGAGGAGGAGTACAACAAAGCATTGGAGCACCAGAAATCCATGGGCCGCGAGGCGAACAAACAGGACCTCGGCGACTGGACCGTACTGGAGGAAGGTGAGACGGAGTTCGTGGGTTACGACCAACTGAGCTGCGAGACGAAGATCCTTCGTTACCGTCAGGTGAGCCAGAAAGGCAAAACCTTCTATCAGGTAGTACTGAGCCACACGCCGTACTACGCGGAGATGGGTGGCGAGATCGGCGATACCGGTTGTCTGCGTCTGGACGGCCATTCGTTCCGGGTACTGGACACCAAGCGTGAGAACGGTCTGCCGGTTCATATTATGGAGGAAGTGCCGTTCGTTACCGGCGGCGTAGCCGGAGTCAGCGGACAGTTAACGGCTGAAGTGGATGCCGAGCGCCGCGCGGCGATCATGTGCAACCACACGGCTACCCATATTCTCCATTATGCCCTCCGCCAAGTGTTAGGCGAGCACGTGGAGCAGAAGGGTTCGCTCGTTACCGCCGAAAGCCTGCGGTTCGACTTCTCCCACTTCCAGAAAGTGACGCCCGAAGAACTGCGCGAGGTAGAGAAAGTGGCGAACAAACTCATCCGTCAGGATTTGCCGCTCGAGGAGAGCCGTCACACCCCGATCGCCGAGGCGAAAGCCATGGGTGCCATGGCGCTCTTCGGCGAGAAATACGGCGATGATGTGCGTGTGATCAAATACGGTCCGTCAATCGAGCTCTGCGGCGGTTGCCACGTGCCGTCCACCGGTAAGATCGGCTCCGTGCGTATCGTCATGGAGACCTCCGTGGCTGCAGGCGTACGCCGTATAGAGGCAGTGACCGCAGCCAAGGCGGACGAACTCTATTACGCCCAGCAAGACATGCTCGTCGGGCTCCGCGCGCTCTTCAATAACGCCCCGGATCTCGCCGGAGCGATCCGCAAGTCCATCGAGGAGAACGCCGGGCTGAAGAAAGAGATCGAAGCTTTCATGGCGGAGAAGATCGAGCGTTTCCGCGACGAACTGATCAACCGCGCCGAGGACTTCAACGGCGTCAGACTGGTGCGTCTGCAGGGCGAGATGAACCCCGAGATGATCCGTGGCGTCATGCCGCTCCTACGCGGTAAGTTCACCGACGTCAAGTTCGCCGTAGTGGGCGCTACCCAGTACGAAGGCAAACCGACGATTGCCGTCTTCCTGAGCCAGCCGCTCGTCGATGCAGGCAAGAACGCCGGTGCGATGATCAAGGCAGCCGCCAAGCTTATTCAGGGCGGTGGAGGCGGACAGCCGTGGATGGCTACTGCCGGCGGCCGTGATGTCAACGGTCTCAACGCCGCGATGGAGGAGTTGTTAAAAAATCTAGTCGACTAGTCCCCTAGTCTGCTAGCTAACTGGTGATGTAATGAGATTACCAACTTCCTATCTCCCCGGGAAAATACGTAGTGCCGTACGGTTTTTTATAGTCGGCACCACGGGCGCTGTAGTGCAGACATGGTTCTTCATGGCTGCGCTGTATTGCCTCTCGGCCCCCGAGAAGGGTACGGCGCTGTACTACGTGGCGTTTGCTATCGGTTACCTGTTGGAGATGGTACCTAACTACTATTTCTCCAACTGGTACACCTTCGGCACGCGGCCGAACAAGAAGAACGCCGGCGGGTTCCTCTTAGCCCGCGCCATTAATATCGTGGTGCAGTTCGGATTGCTGCCGATGGCGTTGGCTGCCTTCCCCGGCTGGCGGGACGACCTGATCAGTCTCTTCGTCATCTTCATCGGCGGGTGCATCAACTACCTCATTTGTCTCTTCTTCTTTAAGAAGAAAAAATCTTAATTGTGCATTGTAAATTGTAAATTGTGCATTCATGAAAATCTATAGAGCGAATATCATCCACACTCCGACTCCCGGTCAACTGGAGATCATCGAGCATGGCTATGTGGCGGTGAAATCGAACGGTCGGGTAGAGGGTGTCTATAAAGAACTGCCTCAGAACATGGATTGGCGACGGCAGGTGATGGATTTTGGCGACAAACTCCTGATTCCGGCGTTCAACGACATGCACGTGCACGCGCCGCAATATAGGAACATGGGTTTGGCGCTCGACCTGGAGCTCCTCCCGTGGCTCAATACCTATACGTTCCCCGAGGAGACCAAGTACGCCGACCCCGAGTACGCAAGGCGTCTGTACAGACGCTTCGTGCACGAGCTATGGATGCAGGGTACCATGCGTGCGGCGGTCTTCGGTACAATCCACCCGGAGTCCACACGTATCCTCGCGGATCTCTTTGTGCAGGCGGGCATGGGTGCGTACGTGGGTCTCGTAGGCATGAACAGGAACAGCCCGGAAACGCTGCAGAACACCACCGCCGAACTGATGGACGGCATGCGGATGCTCAAAGCGCATTTGGACGAACACGGTAATAACGGACTCGTGCAGCCGATCATCACACCGCGGTTCGTGCCCTCCTGCTCGGACAAGATGCTTACCGCGCTGGGTAACTACGCCGCCGAGACAGGTCTGCCGGTGCAGTCCCACCTCTCCGAGAACCGGTCGGAGATAGACTGGGTGAAAGAGCTGGAGCCGGAGGCTACCTGTTACGGCGATGCCTATAATAAATACGGGCTCTTCGGCCAGACGCCGACGCTTATGGCGCACTGCTGCTACACGGACGGCGAGGAGATGGAGCTGATGAAGAAGAACGGCGTGTACGTAGTGCACTGCCCCATGTCGAACAGCAACCTTTCGTCCGGCATGGCACCCATCCGTAAGTTCCTCAACGAAGGTATCCACGTGGCGCTCGGAACGGACGTATCGGCGGGGCACCACATGTCCATGCTGCGCGTCATGCAGTACGCCATACAGGTCTCCAAACTCAACTACGCCCAGACCAAGGGCGAAATGCCGTTCCTCAGTCTCTCCGAGGTTTTTTACCTCGCTACCAAAGGCGGCGGATCGTTCTTCGGTAAGGTCGGTTCGTTCGAACCGGACTATGAGTTCGACGCCCTGCTCATTGACGATTCGTACCTCAATTATGACCATTACACCCTCCCGCAGCGCCTGGAGCGTTACCTTTATCTGGGCGACGACCGCGATATCAAACGGCGTTTCTGCAGAGGAGTGGAACTCGTTGAACCGACATATTAAATGCATCTGGAGGATTATTTGGCGAGAGAGGCGGAGATGGTCAAGACCATCGAGGAACCTCTGTTCTTCACGTGGATTGTGGAGCCGACGGTCATCTACGGTCGTCACCAGTGCCGCGAGCAGGAGGTGAACGAGGCGTACTGCGCTGCGCACGGCGTGCGTGTCGTGCAGCGGCAGAGTGGGGGAGGGTGCGTCTATGCCGACCGCGGAAACCTCATGGTCTCTTACGTCTCGCCATCGACCCACAGTCAGGAGGTTTTCGACCTCTTCCTGAGAACTCTCTCCGAAGCGCTGCAACGACTCGGTTACGAGGCAGTCACTACGGCGCATAACGACATACTCGTGGGTGAGCGTAAGGTCTGCGGTACCGCGTGTTACACCACGCCTACGGGCACCGTCGTACACGCCTCCATGCTCTACGATGTGAACCTCGAGGCGCTCGAACAGGCGATCACGCCTTCGGCGGACAAGTTAGCCAAACATGCCGTCGCCTCCGTTCGCCAGCGCGTGCGTAACCTCCGCGACATCCGCGACCTCGGCGACATAGAGAACTTTAGAACAATGATAGAGAAAGAAATTTCAAATCTTCAAATCTTCAAATCTTCAAATTCTAAATCGAAGATGGCCATCTTCGATTTAGACGGCACTCTTCTCAACACGATCGATGATCTGGGGTATGCCTGCAACCACGCTCTGGAGGCTTGCGGTTATCCGACCCACGCGATCGAGGAGTACCCGCGGTTGGTGGGAAACGGCGTGAACAAACTGATCGAGCGTGCCCTGCCGGAAGGACAAAAGGACGAAGAGACAGTCCTCCGCGTGCGCGCGCACTTCGTTCCTTATTATGATGCGCACAACTGCGACTACACGCGTCCGTACGAAGGCATACCCGAACTGCTCGCAACGCTCAAGGCACGCGGCTATAAACTCGCCGTCGCCAGCAATAAGTACCAGGCCGCCACAGAGAAGATCGTCACTCATTTCTTCCCGGGGATCTTTGATATCATCCTCGGCGAACGCACCGGCGTTCCCCGCAAACCCGATCCCCAAATAGTGTGGGATATCATGCACAGTCTGTCAGGCAAAGGGCGGTCTATTTACATTGGTGACAGCCTTGTGGACCGCGATACGGCGGCGAACGCCGCACTGCCTTTCATCGCCTGCTCATGGGGCTTCGTTCCCCGCGAGCAACTGGTGGCAGCCGGCTGCACTACCATCATTGACCATCCGACGGAGCTGCTCAATACATTGTAAATGTCAAATCTCAAATGTCAAATCTCAAATAAATTTCATGGAAATTTCCTTACGTGCTCAATCGATGCCGGAGAGCCCGATCCGCAAACTGGCGAAGTATGCCGACGCAGCTAAGTTAGCCGGCGTGCATGTCTATCACCTCAATATCGGTCAGCCGGACATCAAGACGCCTCCGCAGGCGCTGGAGGCTGTGAAGAACTTCAATGCCGACATCCTCGAGTACTCGCCTTCGCAGGGACTCAAATCGCTCCGTACGAAGATGGTCAGTTACTACGCTGAGTACGGCATTGACCTCTCGCCGGACGAGATCATCATCACTGCCGGCGGTTCGGAGGCAATTATGTTCGCGTATATGTCCTGTCTCAACCCGGGCGACGAGATCATTGTCACTGACCCTTCGTACGCCAACTACATGGCGTTCGCCATCTCTGCCGGAGCGGTCGTCAAGTCCGTCAAGACCGACATCAAGAACGGCTTCAAACTGCCGCCCGTGGAGGAGTTCGAGAAACAGATCACACCCAAGACACGGGCAATCCTCATCTGCAACCCCAATAACCCGACAGGCTACCTCTATACCAAACAGGAGATGCGCCAGATACGCGACCTCGTCAAGAAATACGACCTCTATCTCATCTCGGATGAGGTGTACCGCGAGTTCATCTATACCAAGTCGCCGTATATCTCTGCCTGCCACCTCGAGGGGATCGAAGAGAATGTGGTGCTCGTGGACTCCGTCTCCAAGCGTTATTCGGAGTGCGGTATCCGTATCGGCGCACTCATCACCAAGAACAAAGCTGTGCGCGAGTCGGTCATGAAGTTCTGCCAGGCACGTCTCTCTCCGCCGCTCTTCGGTCAGGTGGTCGCAGAAGCGTCCCTCTCCACGCCCGAGGAATACATGCAGGAGGTCTATGACGAGTACCTCACCCGCCGTAATTTCCTCATTGACCAACTCAACCAGATACCCGGAGTCTTTGCTCCGGCGCCGACGGGAGCGTTCTATGTGATGGTAGAGTTGCCGGTGGATGACGTAGAGAAGTTCTGCAAATGGTGCCTCACCGACTTTACTTACGAGGGCGCAACGGTTATGATGGCACCGGGTACGGGTTTCTACACCAACCCCGAGGACGGACGTCACCAGGTACGCATGGCGTATGTCCTCAACAAAGAGGACTTAGGCAAAGCCATGATCGTCCTCCGCAAAGCCCTCGAGGCATACAACCAAAAATGATAAAAGTAGAAAGACCGCTACGCTCAAAGTAGAAAGCAAATTGTTAAATGTCAAATATCAAATATCAAATGTCAAATATAAAATATGTCGGCTGCGATGATGCCGAGTTGGATTTATTTGAGAGCCAGTACGAGCTGCCGGAAGGCATGTGCTACAACAGCTACGTAGTGCTCGGAGAAGAGAAAGTGGCAGTGATGGACGCCGTGGATGCGCGTTGCTGCAACGAGTGGTTGAATAAGGTAGAAGAGGCACTGGGCGGACGTAAACCCGATTACCTCGTCTGCCAGCACATGGAGCCTGATCATAGCGGTTCGATGGGCGCTTTCCTCGCCAAGTACCCCGATACGACTGTCGTCTGCTCCAAACAGGCAACGGTCATGGCGGCGCAGTTCGGTATCGAACTGAAGAACGTGCAGGTCGTTGCCGAAGGACAGACGCTCGACCTCGGCGGACTGACGCTGCAGTTCATCGCTGCGCCGATGATCCACTGGCCTGAGGTTATTATGACTTACTGCCCGGAGGAGCAGGTGCTCTTCTCCGCCGACGGGTTTGGTAAGTTCGGTGTTTATCACGCCGACGAGGACGACTGGGCATGCGAGGCACGCCGCTACTATTTCAATATCGTCGGCAAGTACGGCATGCAGGTCGCTAATGTGTTAAAGAAACTGGCAGACAAACCCGTTTCCACCATCGCCCCGCTCCACGGACCGATGCTTGAGGGCGAGAAGAAAGACGAAGCGCTCCGCCTCTATTCTATCTGGAGCGCCTACGGCGTGGAGACTGAAGGAGTCCTCATCGCATACGCCTCCATCCACGGTAACACCCGCCGTGCCGCCGAGCAGTTGGCAGAAATACTGCGCCAAAAAGCTCCCTCCCTTGAGGGGAGGGGTGGGGAGAGGTTTAAGGTCGCCCTCACCGACCTTTCCCGCGACGACATGGCGGAGGCGATCGAAGACGCCTTCCGCATGAACCGACTTGTGCTCTGCTGTGCCACTTACGATGGTGACATCTTCCCGCCGATGCACATGTTCCTGCACAAGCTGCGGCTCAAAGGCTACCAGAACCGCCGTGTGGCGTTGGTCGAAAACGGCTCCTGGGCACCGCAGGCGGTGAAGGTGATGAAGGAAATGCTCTCTACCTGCAAGAACGTAGAGATAGTAGAGCCCACCGTCACCATCCGCGGATCACTCAAACCTGCGCAAAAGGCAGAACTCGAAGCCCTCGCCGATGCCCTGTTGGCATAAAAATGCATTTTTTCATAAAAAAAAGCGCTCCCCTATAGGGAACGCTCTTTCGCCTCTCCCCCTTTTTGGGGGGCTGGGGGCTTTTAGCCGTTGTGCTGAGCATCGTACTCGGCACCACAGACCTTCCAGAGGTACGCCCGCATGGTGCGTTTGCCGCCGGAGGTGTTCAGCTGAGCGGCGAAGTTCTCCTGATCCTCGGTGACCTTCATCAGGTCCTTGGCGCGGGTCTTCACCATCGCTGCCACCTCGGTGAAACGGGTGTGGAGAGCGAGCTCC
>CAJOCN010000048.1 GCA_905233255.1 Paludibacteraceae bacterium | reverse complement strand
TGCCGGAGTACCTATTTCATACAGATATTCGGGGGCAAAGCCAATTTCATTTGACCAATCCACAGAAAAAGGATCAAGTCTGAATTGACGGAAATAATCTCCTCCCCCTTTAGGGGGCGGGGGGCCTTCCCCTCCTCATGTAGTCATGTCCCGTTGCTCCTTCGCCCAGCGGAAAAGTTCCAACGGCAGATGACAGTATCCGTCCGGGTGTTTGTTCAGATAATTTTGGTGGTACTCATCCGCCGGATAATAGTTCTTCAGCGGTAACAACTCTACCTGTATCGGTTGCGAATATTTCTCGATTTCATCGGCAAAAATCGACTCAATCACTTGCTTCTGTTCTTCGGAAATATAATACACTCCTGTGCGGTATCGCGTACCTTCGTCTTCCCCCTGTTTGTTGAGCGACAGCGGATCAATCGCCCGGAAGAACAGCCGAACCAAAAACTCCAGCGACACTTCCGCCTCGTCGTACTCTACCTTCACCGTCTCGGCATAGCCGGTGGAATCGGTATAAACCTGTTCGTACGTCGGTTCCGGCAGATCCTCCCTGCCGTTGGCAAAACCCGTCTCCGTTCCTACTACGCCGTGCACCTGTTGGAAAAAATGCTCCATTCCCCAGAAGCACCCTCCTGCAAAATATATTACGTCCATAACCTATAACCTTTCACTCCGCAAAAGTACTGCTTTTTTCTGAATTACGCAAAAAAATATATACTTAATTTGCATATATCTGAATTTTTTTGTACCTTTGCACCATCTTTGGTGAAACTAAAATATACTGGATGGCTAATCAATGTCGAGGGTAGACCATAGGATTACCATATAATTACCATAGGATCACCATAGGATAAAACCGAAAAATTAACAACTATACACTAATACTATATATATACACAGTATATATATACTTTTTGTTGAAAAATCATGGCAATTGTAGATCATGTGGACGGAGGACAAGTCCGCGGAAAACTGAACAAAAAAAGCAATCAAGTGCACCGCATCACTAATGGTCGCGAGCATGTGTACACAATCGAAAAACCTTATGAGGGAGCCCCCTCTAAGGCGCAAAAAGCGCACCGTTCCGTTTTCGGTCAAACGACTGCGATCGTAAACCGACTGATGGCGGACCCCGTACAAGTGGCGGAGTGGACCAAGAAAATGGAGGAATATAACCGCTCCTTAAATATCTTGAAACCGCCTTTCCCAAAGCGTTTCGTAACCGTACGGGCTTATGCCCACTTCGTCATCAGTAACCAACTCAAACAGACCCCCGCTGCCAAGAGACGCTACGCCAAACTGCCTCTAACGCTACCCAAAAACGTCAAACTGCAAATCAAATCTTTCGCCGAACTTACGGCTGCGGAACTATACGAGATACTCAAAGCCCGTTTCTCCGTTTTTGTTACAGAGCAGCATATTCATTACTTGGACGAGGATAACATCGACTATCTCGCCACCCATTTCTCGCTCCTTCATAACGGAAAAGTCATCGCCTATGCCCGCCTCTTCCCGCACACGCAGAAAGAGGTACTCTGTGTCGGGAGAATGTTAACAACCGTCCGCGGAAAAGGTTATGCCAAATATCTCATGGCGCAAGTCATTAACGAAGCGCGTGCGCGCAAGGCCGAGACGCTACGCTTGCATGCCCAACTGCAAGTCGTTCCGTTCTATCAACACCTCGGATTTCATACCGTCGGAGAAAGCTTTATGGAAGCCGGGATACAACATGTGACGATGGAGCTACCGCTCATTTAAAAACACCTCAATAAAAAAAATATGCACTTAATTTGCATATATGCAAAATTTTTTGTACCTTTGCAGCGTTTTTCAGGGAGACTTAAAAACAAGAAGAGGTGTGAAAAACAAAAAGCACCTACCTCAGTAGATGCTCTTGCGCTCCCTCTAGGACTTGAACCTAGGACCCCCTGATTAACAGTCAGATGCTCTAACCGACTGAGCTAAGGAAGCTTGCTTTTCCGAAAGCGGGTGCAAAAGTACTGCTTTTTTTTGACATGTGCAAATTTTTTTGCAAAAAAATGTATTTTTAGGGTAAATTTTTTGAAAAATGAAAAAAATATTAGGTTTAGGTAATGCGTTAACGGACATTCTCCTGCAGGTGAGTGAGGATGATCTCCGGGAACTCGGCTTTCCGAAAGGAAGCATGAATCTGATCTCTAAGGACCAGGCGGAGCAAATCCAGTACCGCTTTCTCTCCGTCCGCAAACGCATGGTAGCCGGCGGTTCTGCCTCCAACACCATCAACTGTATCGCTTCCCTCGGAGGAAAAGCCGCTTTTATCGGTAAGATCGGTAATGACGAAGTGGGGGATTTCTACCGCGAGGACATGATCAAGAATGGCGTCAAACCCATCCTTCTGCTCTCCCAGAGCTCGATGTCCGGTTTCTCTATCGTGCTCGTCACGCCCGACGGAGAGCGTACGTTTGCCACTTATCTGGGGGCTGCGGCGGAGCTCTGCGCCGATGATATTCAGAAAGATGCATTCAACGGATTTGACATCTTCCATATCGAGGGCTACCTCGTTCAGAACCACGACCTGCTCGAGAAATCTATCCGTCTGGCGAAAGAAGCCGGCTGCATGGTGTCACTCGACCTCGCGTCCTATAACGTGATCAATGAGAACCACGCTTTCCTCAAGGAGCTGGTGAAGAAATACGTCGATATCGTCTTTGCCAACGAGGATGAGTCATTCGCTTATACTCACCTCAACCCGGAGGAGTCCGTTCAGGCGCTCGCCGAGCAATGCGATATAGCTGTCGTGAAAGTCGGTAAGAACGGTTCGTACGTGCAGCGGGGCTCCCAACGTCACCATATAGGCGCCATCACAACTTCCTGTACCGATTCCACCGGAGCGGGGGACTATTTCGCAGGCGGATTCCTGCACGCGCTCAGTGACGGATTTGATATCCGCAGGTGCGCAGAGATCGGTACCATCGCTGCCGGACGCGTAGTAGAGGTGGTGGGTACCAAACTGCCGGACGAACAATGGGAGGAGATTCGCCGTATTTGCGCCCTCTACCGCGGATTCATGCAGAAATACGATAAAGACTAAATTGTAAATTGTGAATTGTGAATTGTGAATTGTGAATTGCCATGCTAAAGCCCTTTTATATTCTCTATCAGTACTTGATCGCCTGGCCGCTGTTAGCGGTACTGACTATCTTCACGGCGGTCTTCACCATCTGTACCGTGCCTTGGAAGAACGCGGAGTTCGTTCATAAGGTGCAACAGTTCTGGTCGCGTTCTTTCTTCTGGCTCATGTTCTTGCCCGTTTCTGTCGATGGAACCGAGCATATTCAGCCCGGACAGAGTTATGTCTTTGTGGCTAACCACCAATCGATGTTCGATGTGTGGTTGGTATATGGCTGGTTGCCGGTGATCTTCAAATGGCTGATGAAAGCGGAGCTACGCAAAGTGCCTTTCGTAGGCATCGGCTGCAAGGCTGCCGGACATATTTTTGTCGATCGCAGGAATGCCAAAGCCGCCATGGAGAGCCTCAAAGAGGTGGAGAAACAGCTCACCAACGGCGTCTGCACGGTTATCTTCCCGGAGGGAACCCGTTCGCTCAACGGCGAGGTGGGGCGTTTCAAACGCGGAGCGTTCCAGATAGCGTGGGACCTCGGCTTGCCGGTGATTCCGCTGTCCCTCGACGGCTGTTTTGAGGTAATGCCCAAGGGCCAACCTTTCGTCAACCGCCACCCCGTGCATATGCATATAGGCGAACCCATCGACCTCAAGCAGTTTGCGGATGCCAACGAAGCGATTGACTTCGTCCGCAATGCCGTCATCTCCGGAAGGAGATAATTGTAAATAGTAAATGACCAAATAGTAAATAAATTTATGTATTCCGATCCTAAAGATTGTCTCTATTGCACCAACAACGAGACTTTGCATAATCTCATGATTGAGATCGCGCACCTGCGCGTGTCACGCGCATTCTTATTTAAGGAGCAGACCTACCACGGTCGCTGCCTCGTAGCGTATGACAAGCACGTGAATGACTTGAACGAACTGACCGACGAGGAGCGTAACCTCTTCATGGCAGACGTAGCCGATGTGACCCGCGCCATGCAGAAGCTCTTCAAACCGGAGAAGATCAATTACGGCGCTTACTCCGACAAACTGAGCCACCTCCATTTCCACTTGGCTCCCAAGTACGTGGATGGTCCGGACTACGGAGGCACCTTCCAGATGAACCCGGGTAAGGTCTATCTCTCCGATGCCGAGTACACCGAGATGGTAGAGGCACTCCGCGCAGAGCTCAATCGTAAATAGTCAATCGTCAAATAATCGTGCCCCTTGGGGCTAAGAAATCGTAAATCAAATAACTTGTTATTTGCTGAGATCATTGGACAAGAAGGCGTAAAGCAACAGTTACGCCAATCTGTACGCATGGGACGGATTCCTCATGCGCAACTCTTTTCAGGTATCTCCGGTATAGGCAAACTGCAGCTGGCGCTCGCCTATGCCCAGTACCTCAATTGTCCGCATCGTACGGAGGAGGACAGCTGCGGCGTGTGTCCGACCTGTCTGCAGTTCGAGAAACTGCAGCACCCCGATCTGCATTTCGTCTTTCCCATAGTGGGATCCGACGAGACTTGCGATGCGTTCCTTGCTCCCTGGAGGGAGATCATCCTCACTCAGCATTATTTCGATCTCGATGACTGGCATCGCGCGTTAGGGGTGGAGACCAAGCAGAGCATGATCTATGAGAAAGAGAGTGGGGAGATCGTCCGCAAACTGTCGCTCAAGGCGTATGGCGACGGATACAAGGTGATGATCATCTGGCAGCCCGAGCGCATGAATACCATCACCGCCAACAAACTCCTGAAGATCCTGGAGGAGCCGGCGGACAAGACGATCTTCCTCCTTGTCTCCGAGCACCCCGAGGCACTCCTCTCTACCATCCGCTCGCGCGTACAGGAGATACGTATCCCGCGGCTGGAGCAGGAGACCATCGCGCAGGCACTCCGTGCACACGGGCTCTCCGAGACCAACGCACAAGATATCGCCCGTATTGCCAACGGCAGTTATCTCGCTGCCCTCAAGAAAGCTGACTCATCGGATGAAAACCTACAAGAATTGCGCGATTTCATCGCACTTTTCCGAGATGCCTATACCGTCGGAGTGCTCAAAGATCCGCAGAAGAAATACGACTCCCTCAAACGTCTCCGTCAGTGGTCTCTCGATATGGCGGACAGCAAAGTCGGGCGCGAGCGGCAGAAACATTTCCTCCAGTACGCCCAGCAACAGGTGCGTGAGAACTATATCCGTAATCTCGCCCAACCGGAGCTGAACTACCAGATGGAGGCGGAGCGGGAATTCTCCGTTAAATTCGCGCCATTTATACACTCCGGCAATGTGGAGGGGATCATGAACCAACTCGATCTCGCGGAGCGCCAGATTGAGCAGAACGGCAATGCCAAGATGATCTTTTTCGATCTCTGTTTACAAATGATAGTACTGATTAAAAAACCAAAAATATGAAAGAATATACCATCGGCGATCATAGTGAGTTATCCGCTGCGGCTACCAAACGCAACTCCGCGTTCATGCTGCCCGTGAGCGACTGGCTATCCGATCTGCCGGAGAATAGCCAACTGACCGATTTGGTTGAGGTGCAGTTCAAGAATACGCGTAAGGGTTATTTCCATAACTCTGCTCACCTGCCGCTCGAGAAAGGCGTCAAGGTGGCGGTGGAGGCTAACCCTGGTTACGATGTGGGAGAGGTTGTGCTGACCGGCAAACTGGTGGAGCTCCAGATGAAGAAGAACCGCATCGACTCCTCGCGCTACGAGGTGCGTCAGGTGCTCCGTCTGGCTACCGAGGAGGATTTGGCGCGTGCCGTGCAGGCGCATGCACGTGAGCACGAGACGATGATCAAAGCCCGCGAGTTAGCCAAATCGCTTGGTCTGGAGATGAAAATAGGCGACGTGGAGTACCAGGGCGACGGATCGAAAGCCATCTTCTTTTACATAGCTGACGGTCGTGTTGATTTCCGCCAACTGATTAAGGTCTATGCCGAGACCTTCCGTATCCGCGTGGAGATGAAGCAGATCGGTGCGCGCCAGGAGGCAGGGCGTATAGGCGGAACGGGTCCTTGCGGCAGAGAGCTCTGCTGCTCCACTTGGATGATCAATTTCTCATCCGTCGGAACGGGAGCTGCCAGACTGCAGAATATATCGCCCAACCCCCAGAAACTGGCGGGCATGTGCGCCAAACTCAAATGCTGTCTTAACTACGAGGTGCCTGTCTATGAGGATGCGTCCAAACGGCTGCCCTCCCGTCATACGGAGCTGGAGACAAAAGATGCTACCTTCTATTTCTTCTCCTCCGACCCGTTGGCAGGCACCATAACCTATTCGTCCGATCCCCGCGTGCCGGCTAACCTCACTACGCTCACTGCTGCGCGGGCGCATGAGATCATCGCCATGAACCACCGCGGCGAGAAACCCGACACGCTGGAGGGTACACGCGCAGTCTCCACCGAGATCGGTTACCAGACCGGTCATGGCGATGTTACCCGATTCGACAAGAAACGCTCGGACGGGAAGAAACACCACCATCATAATGACCGCAAAGACAGGAAGGAGAAGAAATGAGGCGATTTACAATTCACAATTCACAATTTACAATCTGCATTTTGCTGCTTCTGGCAGTCCTCTCTTTCTCGTCCTGCCGGAGAGGAGTCGTGCATAGCTCATTTGTCTCGATTCCATCGGGAGAATGGTGTGTGGACAGCGTGCCGCAATTCGGTTTCACGATCACGGATAAAGAGACAGCATATGATATCTTGCTCTATGTCCGTCATACGGAGCGCTACCCGTATCAGAACATGTGGCTTTTCGTGAACAATGACCGGCACCGCGATACGATTGAGTTCTATCTGGCGGATGACAGAGGGCAGTGGCTCGGTAACAAACACCACGGTTTCATCGAGATGCCGGTGCTCTACGAGAGTAACTACCATTTCCCCGATACAGGCACTTATACAATCGGTGTGCAGCACGGCATGCGTGACTCGCTCCTGCGCGGCATTACCGATGTCGGCATCGAAATACGGAAATGTGAAAATGAGTAAATGAAGGTATGGGAAAGAATAAATTGAAGAAATTTGCAGAGATGGAGACATTCCCGAATGTCTTCCAGCCTCCTTACAAGCCGATGGCAGGGAAATGGCGTGACACCTATTTCCATAACGACAACCCGATTGTACTGGAACTCGGCTGCGGCAGAGGCGAATATACGGTCGGGCTTGCTGAGAAATATCCGGATAAGAACTTCATCGGCGTGGATATCAAGGGTGCGCGTATGTGGGCAGGAGCCAAACAGGCGGTGGAAACCGGATTGACGAATGTCGCTTTCCTACGGACTAATATTGAGTTCATCACCGATTTCTTTGCCGCCGACGAGGTGGACGAGATTTGGATCACGTTCTGCGACCCGCAGATGAAGAAAGCGACCAAGCGCCTCACCTCCACCTATTTCATGCAGCGCTACCAGCGCATCGTCAAACCCTCCGGGCTTATTCACCTCAAGACCGATTCGCCGTTCCTCTATACTTATACGACGGAAATGCTGCGGCTGAACCCTTATCCGGTGCTCGCTTCGACGGACGATCTCTATGCAGATACGACAAATGACCAAATGGCAAATTACTT
This sequence comes from Paludibacteraceae bacterium, assembly GCA_905233255.1. Taxonomy (GTDB): domain Bacteria; phylum Bacteroidota; class Bacteroidia; order Bacteroidales; family Paludibacteraceae; genus Colicola. Next base: position 15,638 of record CAJOCN010000048.1, on the reverse strand, counting down.
TATTGATGCCCGCGCTCTCAAGACGCATTATGAGAAACAATGGCTCGACCGGGGCATGAAGATCAAGTATATCGCCTTCCGCCTTACTCCTCTCACCCGTTGGGAAGAACCCACCATCGAGATCGAGAAAGACTCTTACCGTTCTTACGGCCGCAATTATTCCTCTCCCACTGATAAATAGCAAAATGAAAAAGAAGGCAGTTCGGATTATTTTGTGGATCGGCATCATGGCGGTGCTGACGGTTTTTGCGATGGGGCTGTGGGCGGTGCTCACGGGCGGTAGTCAGAGCACGGAGAGCCTCAAGTGGCTCCAGTTCATGCAGACCACGGCTACCTTCCTCCTGCCGCCGATCGTATGCGCGTGGATGTGGGATGAGGAGCATAAGCCTCTGCGGTGGTTAAAGCTGGATAAGGGAGCGGACGGGTGGTCGTTCCTGCTGGCGATGGCGATTATGGTATGCGCCATTCCGGGCATCAACCTGTTAGCGGATCTGAACAGCCGGGTGGAGCTGCCGGAATCTCTCGATTTCATCGAACAAAAACTGAAAGCCTACGAAGCGTCTGCCGCCCTGCTGACGGAGCGGTTCTTGGCGGCTGATAATATAGGCCAGTTGCTGGTTAATATAGGTCTCATGGCGTTACTGCCGGCGATGGCAGAAGAATTGTCCTTCCGTGGTACGCTGCAACAGATCATCTGTAAGGAACAAAGCCCAAAGGTGCATGTGGCAATCTGGGTGACGGCGTTTATCTTCTCCGCCATCCACATGCAGTTCTACGGGTTTGTGCCGCGTATGCTCTTAGGCGCCATGTTCGGCTATGTGTTTGTGTGGAGCGGGAGCCTGTGGCTGCCGATTGTGATGCATTTCACCAACAACGGATTAGCCGTTATTCTGTACTATATCACGGATGCAGGTGCTGCTGCCGAAGATACTAAAAATATCGCCGACACGTTAGGTGCCGGCGATACATGGTGGTTAGGCGTGTTGAGCCTGTTGGTTACATTTCCGGGTCTACTAATATTCTACCGCAGAACTCGCAAACAATAATCTTCTTGCGTGTACGGATGTCGAGTTGCATCTGAGCAGGGATCTTAGCGTGGCAACCGCCGCAGGAGTCACGCTCCACTTTGACGACAGCCAGTCCGTTGCGCGCGCTCTTACGGATACGTTTGAAACCGGTGAGCAGACGCTCGTCGATCTTCTTCTCCAGTTCGCCTGCGCGGAGAACGAGTGCCTCGGTCTCTGCTTTGGTCTCTGCCAGAATCTGGTCGAGCTCCGAGCGTTTCTGGTTCAGATCCACGGTGCGCTCCTCGATATCCTTGGTGGTCTTGGTTTTGTCAGCCAGACGCGCCTCGAGTTCCGCAGAGTAGTGCTTGATCTTACGCTGTGAAGCCTCGATCTCCAGTTCCTGATACTCGATCTCCTTGTTGAGGTTATCGAACTCGCGGTTGTTACGCACGCTGTTCTGCTGCTCTTTGTAGCGGGAGATAGAAGCGTTGGCGTTCTCGGTACGTACGCGGTGGTCCGAGATCTGAGTCTCGCACTCCTTGATATCGTTCTCGATATTAGCCAGACGGGTCTTCAGACCTTCTACCTCGTCTGCCATATCTTTCACTTCCTGCGGCAGCTCGCCCGCCAGGGTACGCAGCGAATCGATCTTCGAATCTACTTGCTGCAACTCGTAGAGGTATTTCAGTTTGTCCTCTACACTCAATTCTTTTGCTTTTGCCATAGTTGTATTGGTGTTTTATCTGTTTTGCTGATGTAACAAGGGATGCCGTATCGCGCGCGTGGCGCTCGGAGTACCAATGGTCGATGTCGATGAGTCCGATACGTCCGGCTGCATCCTGGAACTCGTGGTACTTGCAATCGGCGGTGAGATAGACATCGGCGCCTTGTGCGATGGCTTCGCCGATGAACTCCGCTCCGCTACCACCACAGAGGGCGACGGTTTGGATGGGCGATTGATAATCGGTGATTGATGATTTGGGCGCCGTATAGCGGATGTACGTGCAGTCTAAAATGTCGCGTATTTGTCCGATGAAATCGAGATAATTGACTGCTTTCGGCAGTGTGCCGATGACGCCCAATCCGGTCTTGCCGTCCGCCGCCGGAACGAGTATCCGGTAGTTTTGAAGACCGAGTTTGTCCGCCAGGCGGGTATTGATACCGCCGATGACGGAGTCTAATGAAGTGTGGGCGGAATAGATAGCTATATCGTGCTTGATCGCCTGCTCCACGATACGCGCCTGCGGCGTCTGGCCGCAGACCTGTTTGAGTCCGTGAAAAAGAAGGGGATGGTGGGAGAGGATGAGATTGCAGCCGAGCATAATAGCCTCATCGACCACCTCCGGCGTAACGTCTGTGGTCAAGAGGACGGCGCGTATGTCGCGTCCTGTGTCACCTACCTGCATTCCCGAGTTATCCCATTGCTCCTGGGCACTCCGTGGCGCTACAGATTCTATGCTATTGATAATCTCCCTTAGGAGCACTTATTTCTCTTCCTCGGCTGCCTCTTCCTTTACGGTGAAGTCCGTGATACCGGCATTGACGAGGATATTGTACCATTGGATGAGCTTGCGTATGTCGGAGGGATAGACACGGTCGCGGTCCCAGTTCGGCAGCACTTCGTCAAACCACGCCTGCAGCTCGGCGTTCGATGCTTTCTTGGGGTCCATGGCAACGGGCTTCAGTCCCTCTTTCTTTCCGGCAGAGGTCAGCACTTCGCTCAGTGATACGTCATCTGCGTCCGTGAACATGGATACATCGCTCAGCGCCACAATCTTGTCACGCGCATAAGTAGGCATCCGTTTGCCGTCCACGAGGGACTCGACGATTAGCATGTTGTTGCCGCGACTGACTAATTTGTATAAACCCGGTTTGCCGGTGATTGCAAGGATTTCTCTCAACATAAAACTATTTACGATTTTACGATTTACAATTTACGTTTTGTTCAAAATCGGCTGCAAAGGTACTGCTTTTTTTTGACATACGCAAGAGAAAGGCTTGCGTATGTGCGAAAAAATTTGTACCTTTGCACGCTATTTTGTAAATATATAAAGATTTTCAATATAATATGGCAAGTTATCAAAAACTGACTCCTCGTTCTGAGGATTATTCAAAGTGGTACAACGAACTGGTGGTGAAAGCCGATTTGGCGGAGCAGAGCGCGGTTCGCGGATGTATGGTAATCAAGCCCTACGGCTATGCAATCTGGGAGAGTATTCAGGCGGAGCTGGACCGCCGGTTCAAGGAGAAAGGTGTGAAGAACGCCTATTTCCCGCTGCTGATCCCGAAGTCGTTCCTGAGCCGTGAGGCGGAGCACGTAGAGGGTTTTGCGAAAGAGTGCGCTGTGGTGACCCACCACCGTCTGATGAACGACCCGAACGGCAAGGGCGTAGTGGTAGATCCGGATGCCAAGTTGGAGGAAGAGCTGATTATCCGTCCTACCTCGGAGACGATTATCTGGAGCACCTATAAGAACTGGATCTCGTCCTACCGCGACCTGCCGATCCTGTGCAACCAGTGGTGTAACGTAATGCGATGGGAGATGCGTACGCGTCTGTTCCTCCGTACGGCGGAGTTCCTCTGGCAGGAGGGCCACACCGCCCATGCAACCAAAGAGGAGGCGGAGGATTTCGCCAAACAGATGCTGGACGTCTATTCCGATTTCGTGACGGACGTGATGGCTATCCCGGTTATCAAAGGTGTCAAGTCGCCTAACGAGCGTTTTGCCGGTGCGCTGAACACCTATTGCATCGAGGCGATGATGCAGGACGGCAAGGCCCTGCAGGCGGGTACCAGTCACTTCCTGGGGCAGAACTTCGCGAAGTCGTTCGACGTGCAGTTCCTCAACAACGAGAACAAATACGAATACGTATGGGCTACCTCTTGGGGCGTGTCCACCCGTCTGATGGGTGCGCTGATCATGACCCACTCGGATGACAACGGTCTGGTACTGCCGCCGCACTTGGCGCCGATACAGGTAGTGATCGTACCGATCTACAAGAAAGAAGAGCAGCTGGCAGAATTGTTGGCCAAACTGAACCCGATAGCCGACCAACTGAAGGCGCTCGGCATCCGCGTAAAGGTAGATGCCGACAGCAAGTACACCCCTGGATACAAGTTCGCGGACTACGAGCTGAAGGGAGTACCTGTACGTCTGGCGATGGGCGGCCGTGACCTGGAGAACAACACCATCGAGATTGCCCGCCGTGACACCCAGAGCAAGGAGACCATCTCGCTCGACGGTATCGTGGAGGTAGTGAAGAACCTGCTGGAGGAGATCCAGAAGAACCTGCTCAAGAAAGCACTTGATTTCCGTATCGCCAACACCCGCGAGGTGAACAGCTACGAGGAGTTCAAGGAGGAGGTGAAGAAGGGTGGATTCATTCTCGCACACTGGGACGGCACGCCGGAGACGGAGCAGAAGATCAAGGACGAGACGAAAGCGACCATCCGCTGTATCCCGTCTATCGAGCTGCCGGGGCACCGCACCGACGAACCGGGCGTATGCATGGTTACCGGCAAGCCGTCGGCAGGCCGCGTGATCTTCGCGCTGAGTTACTAAAACGGCATGGTCTTTGTCAGTAGGACGGTAATGAAACGACTACTGCACATAATATTGTTGCTCTCTATGGCGTTCGCCATGAGCGCAAGCGAGGCATACATGGACTCCTGCATGGTGCGCGTGCAGGGCGGCGACACGCTCTACATGGCGTGGCTGCACGAGGTGTGGGTCTATCCGCCGATGAGGTTCAAGAACAAGCGGCAGGAGAAGTTCTACTGGCGGACCGTCAGGGACGTGAAGAAATGTCTGCCGTACGCGAAGATGATCACTAAGGACATGGAGTACGCGGATGAGCAGTTAGCCCTCCTGCCGGACCATAAGAGTAGGAAGAAATGGTGGCGGTCGTACGAACGGCATCTCTTCAAGAAATACGAGAAGGATTTCCGCGGGATGTACGCCAGCCAAGGGATGATGCTCATGAAACTGATGGACCGTGAGACGGACAGGACGAGTTACGAACTGATCAAGCAGTACCGGGGCAAAGCCTCTGCCAATTTCTGGCAGTTCGTAGCCAAGCTGTTCAAGAACGACCTCAAGGAGGAGTACGACGCTTCCGACAAGGACCGCATCACCGAGCGGGTGATCAACCTTGTGGAGGCAGGGCAGTTGTAGTTGAAAATGGAAAAATGGAAAAATTGATGTTATATGATTTACAAATTTACTTTTTCGTGTGAGGAAGGTGATCCTAACTTCCGCCGCGTGTTTGAGGCAGACGCCGATGCAACGTTTCTGGATCTGCATAACGCGATCCTCAAGAGCGTCGGTTATCCGGACGATCAGATGACCTCTTTCTTCCTGTGCAACGACGAGTGGGAGAAAGGTCAGGAAGTGACATTGGTAGAGATGGATTCGAACTTTGAGTACGACAACATGGTGATGAACGAGACTCGCCTGAGCGACCTCATTGAGGAGCAGGGGCAGCGCCTCATCTATGTCTTCGATCCGATGTTCGAGCGCTATTTCTTCGGTTCGCTCAAGGAGATTCTGCCCGGTTCGATGAACGGCGTGGAGTGCGTCGAGAGCCGCGGCAAGGCACCCAAGCAACTCAAATCCGAGGATCCGTTGGCAAACCTCGGCACCAAGGGAAAGGGAGACGACGATTTCATGTTTGATGACGAGTTCAAGGACGAGTACGACCTGGGCGACATCGACATGGAGGGCTTCCAGGACCTGAGTTTCGACGACGGAACGATGTTCTAAATGACCAAATGGTAAATGGTCAAATTGTAAATCGCAAAACCTTGGTTTTGCTCCTGGGTCCGACGGGTGTCGGTAAGACGGAGTTGTCGCTCCGCCTGGCGGAGCACTACGGCTGCCCGATCGTCAATTGCGACAGCCGCCAGGTGTTCCGGGGCATTCCTATCGGGACAGCCGCTCCTACGGCGGAGGAGCAAGCGCGCGTGAAGCATTATTTCGTGGCTACGCGTGATCTGACGGAGGACTACAATGCCGGTCAATACGAACGGGACGCCATTGCCTTGCTGGACGAGCTCTTTCAAACGCACGAGGTGGTTATCATGACCGGCGGCTCGATGCTGTATGCCGACGCGGTGTGCAAGGGTCTGGACGACCTGCCGTCCGTGCCGGAAGATATTAGGAAGAAGGTGAAGGAAGGCTACCGGCAAGGCGGTCTGGAGTGGCTTCAAGCGGAGGTACAGAAGCTGGATCCGGACTATTGGGAGGAAGTGGACCGATCCAATCCGGCGAGACTGTCTCACTGCGTGGAGCTGAGCCTCGTGACCGGCAGACCTTATTCGTCCCTCCGCACCCACACCGCCAAGGAACGACCTTTCCGCATCGTCAAGGTGGCGCTGAGGCGGGAGCGGGAAGAGCTCTACCGGCGCATCAACGCCCGCGTGGAACAGATGATGACGGAGGGTCTGGAGCAAGAGGCGCGTGCCGTCTATCCCCTTCGCCACCTGCCCAGCCTGCAGACCGTAGGATACAGAGAGCTGTTCGGCTTCTTTGACGGAGAGTACGACCGCGAGAGAGCCATCGAACTGATACAACAGAACACACGCCATTATGCCAAACGGCAGATGACTTGGTTTAACCGTGATAAAGAGATACATTGGCTCAATGCCGACAATGATTATGAAAAGAACACTGCTATTATTGACGCTTTGCTGCGCGATGATGTCGTGCAGGAAAGTAACTATCCAGTTTGATTATTTCCCCGAGGAACCCAAGGCAGGTGAAAAGGTTTCTTTTACGAACCTGTCCTCCACCGGCCAGAAATGGGCATGGACTTTTGGGGATGGCATCACCTCTGCCCTCAAGGCGCCTAGCCATACTTATAAGAAACCTGGAACATACAAGATAAACCTCAAGGTGGATAACAAGAGCGGATGGACTTATACCAAGTCCATTACGGTCTATGACACCGTCCCTACGTTCACCTGCAAGGACTCGGTTTACTTCATCTATGATGACTATACCTTCACCGCCAATATCTATAACCCCTATAACTATCCCGTGACCTACCAATGGAAGGTGAACGGCAAAGAGGCGGGCACCGAGTCCACCCTCAAGACCTATTTCACCGAGCCGGACAAGGATGCCGAAGTGGGGTTGAGGATCACGATGAACGGCGACACCACCGACATCCTCAAACGGTTCTATATCAATGATCTCGCGACGAACTCGGTATTACTGCGAACGCCGGATGGAGACTACCGTCAACGTATCTTCGATGAGCGTGCGGAGGCACCTAAGTTGGATCCTACTGCGGCTAAGTTGCTGGACGCAGAGCAGGATACCATGCAGGTTTATAACGGTTATCCCTTCCGTTTGAGCGAACTGCGGGAGGTCTTCCCGGAGTTAGAGGGATTCCATATAGCCAGCCGTAAGATCTATTTTCGCGCAGGAGGTCTGTACGTTGCGCATATAGATGGAGCCGATATTGTGGAGATAGACGGTGAGCCGTGCTACGCCATGACATTGGATACCAAGGATAACCGTATTTATTGGGCGAACGACAGGGGCGTATGGTACAGGCCTTTCGTGGGGTCGGACAACAACCAGTTTGTGACCATGCCCGTTCTACTGAATTCAATGACTAATATACAAAAGATAGCCGCAGACGCGGAGTTACATTAAATGCAACCGGATTACATTTTTGAAACCTCATGGGAGGTGTGCAACCGGGTAGGCGGTATCTATGCCGTCCTCAGCACACGCGCCGCTTCGATGCAAGCCGAGCATCCCGACAAAGTATTCTTTTTCGGTCCTGATTTCGGGGACCACAGTGACATTTTTTTCAAGGAAGACAAGAAGCTGCTGAAAGATTGGCTTCAAATCTTCAAATCTTCCATACGGCTTCAGCCGATCGTTCGAGGCTTTGCCGAGATAAGAAATCTTCAAATTCCTGTAAGGGTAGGCCGCTGGAAAGTGCCGGGAGAGCCGATAGCCATTCTCCTGAAGTTCGATGCCCTCTGGCCCCGCAAGAACGAGATCTACGGCTGGGCGTGGGATAAGTTCCGGGTGCAGAGCCATGCTGCGTACGGCGATTACGATGAGTCCTGCCTCTTCGGCTATGCCGCAGGAATGGTCATGGAGAGCCTGTATCAATGGATAATGAAGAATGAAAAATTAAAAATTAAGAATAAACCCGAGGTGTGTGCCCACGCCAACGAGTGGCAGACGGCTTTCTCGATCTTCTATCTGCAGGATTACTGCCCCGAGATAGCGACCCTCTTCACCACCCACGCGACGAGTATCGGCCGCTCCATCGCCGGCAACGGCAAGCCGCTCTACGACTATTTCGAGGCGTATAACGGCGACCAGATGGCGCAGGAGCTGAACATGGTCTCCAAGCACTCGGTGGAGAAGCAGGCGGCGCACCATGCCGACTGTTTCACAACCGTCAGTTATATCACCGCCCGCGAGTGCAAGCAGCTGCTGGACAAGGAGGTGGATATAGAGACCCCGAACGGTTTTGAGCCCACGTATGTGCCGCAGGGCAAGGACTTCGACCGGAAGCGTGCGGAGGCGCGCGAGGCACTGCGCAAGGTAGCCGGTGAGCAGTTAGGCGGCGTGGTGCCCGAGAACGCCCTCTTCGTCTGCATCTCCGGTCGCCAGGAGTGGAAGAACAAGGGCATCGATGTCTTTGCTTCCGCGATGGACAAACTGGCACAGATGATCTACCACTCGCCGCTGCCTAACCAGCAACCGATGGACAAACCCGAGGTGGTGGCGTTTGTGATGATACCTTATTTAGATCGCGCGCCCGTGCGTAACGGGAACGTGAGCATCATCTATGTGCCTTATTACCTCGACGGGCATGATCCCCTTTTCGGCAAGACCTATTACGACCTGCTCATCGGTATGGACGTCACGGTCTTCCCGTCCTACTACGAGCCATGGGGGTACACGCCGCTGGAGTCCTGCGCTTTCCACGTACCGACTATCACGACCTCCCTCGCCGGTTTCGGCGAGTGGGCGGCAAGGCAGAAAGAGCGCTACGGCGTGATTGTCATTGACCGCAATGACTCGAACTACAACGAGGTGGCGGAGCATGTGGCGGAGGACGTACTGCGGTTCGCGCGCCTCAGCCCCGAAGAAACTGCCAGAGCCCGCAAAGAGGCGGCGGCGATAGCCAGGAAAGCGGACTGGAAGCATTTCTTCAAGTACTACCGCAAGGCGTACGAGATTGCCCTCAAGAAACGTACTAACCGTATTAACGAACTCATTAATCCCCGATTATTATGAAAACTCTTACAGCGAACACCGTGAGCGGTCTTACAGCAAAGCGGTCTTACAGGCTGCTTGCAGCCGGTCTTACAGCCATCTTGATGGCGGTCTCGTTTCCCGTGGAAACGTTTGCCTGCACCAATTTTTTGGTAGGCAAGGACGCTTCGGCGGACGGTAGCACGATGATCTCTTATGCTGCCGACTCGTACGGCATGTACGGTTTTCTGCATTTCGCGCCGGCGCAGGACTGGCCCGAAGGGGCTATGCGTGAGGTCAAGGACTGGGACACCGGCCGTCCGCAAGGTGCCATTCCGCAGGTGGCGCACACCTATACGGTGGTCGGTAACATGAACGAGCATCAGGTCACCATCGGTGAGACCACATGGGGCGGCAGAGAGGCGCTCTGGGACACCGTCGGCATCGACTACGGATCGCTCATCTATATAGCGCTGGAGCGCAGCAAGACCGCCCGCGAGGCGATAGAGTGGTTCATCACCCTCGTCAACGAGTACGGCTATGCGTCGGAAGGCGAGTCCTTCTCTTTCGGCGACCCGAAGGAGGTATGGATCATGGATTTCATCGGCAAGGGTCCCGGACAGAAAGGTGCCAACTGGGTGGCAGTCCGCGTGCCGGACAACGCCATCTGCGCCCACGCCAACCAGGCGCGTATCACTACCCTCCCGATCAAAGCTAAAGCCAAACTGAACAAGGAGCAGAAACGTATCGCAAAGAAACTCAATTGTAATATAGTTACCCTCTCTTGTGGAGAGGGAAAGGGTGAGGTTTGTGAATATTGGTGGTCCAAGGATGTCATCTCCTTTGCCCGCGAGAAAGGTTATTTCACCGGCGCAGACAAGGATTTCTCTTTCCAGGCAGCCTATAACCCGTTCGATTTCAGCGGTCTGTACGTGTGCGAGGCACGCGTGTGGTCTTTCTTCCGCCATTTCAGCAATGATATGGACCGGTACTTCGACTACGCTACCGGCAAGACTTTTCGCGAGACCAAGGGGATGGATGCCGGCGAGCACATGCCGCTCTGGATCGTCCCGAACCGCAAAGTGTCCGCTCAGGACCTGAAGGAATGTATGCGGGACGAATACCGCGGTACACCTCTGGATATCACCCAAGGCACGGATGCCGGTCCCTGGAACAGCAAGCTGCGGTACGGCGGTCTGGGCTTCAAACTCGCGCCGGAGGGCACCGATACGCTGCAATACTGGTACGAGCGTCCGACGGCTACCCAGCAGACCGCATGGTCCTTCGTAGCCCAGATGAGACCGTACAACAAGAACGGAATCTTCTGGTTCGGGGTCGATGATGCGGCGTGCAGCTGCTATACGCCGATGTACAGCTGTATCAACCGGGTGCCGGAGTGCTTCGCGCAGGATAACGGCGACAGCTACACTTTCTCGCCTACCTCCGCGTGGTGGACGTTCAACCTTGTAGCCAACTGGGCGTACACCAAGTACAGCCGCATGTACCCGCATATCCAAGAGGTGCAGAAGGTATGGGATGACAAGTTCAATACCCAGATTGCCGGAGTAGATGCGCAGGCTGCGGAGCTTGGCGAAGAGGATGCGAAACAATTCCTGACCAACTATTCGTGCTCGCAGGCAGAGAACCTGGTAGCCGATTGGCAGAAGCTCTACATCTACCTCGTCACCAAGTTCATCGACGGCCAGGAGCGCAAGGAAGAGAACGGTCAGTTCACCCGTAACAAGTACGGTAACAGTTGCGGCCCGAACAGGCTCCCTCTCCCCGATAACTTCCTCCGCATGGTTGCTCCCGAGATCACCCACGAGTAACCTCAAACAATGAGAAAAAATCGCTCTTCGGGGCGATTTTTTTTTGCATATATCAGAAAAAAGCAGTATCTTTGCAGCCGAAAAGAATATTTTATAACAAAATAATTATACTTATGATGAAGAAATTTCTTTTTCTCCCGCTACTATTAACAATGGCGGTGATGGTGAGTGCAGAGACTCCTTCTCTTGTGCCTGCGATAATTGTGTATGGCACGGACGGAAGCCGGCAGGTGGTGGAGTTAGACGCTACCAATGTAACAGATTTAATAGTATTGCAGCATGGTCAGTCGCTGTCGGTGGATATTCCCGAAGCACAAATCAACGGCATCAGAAGTATATCCTTTTCGATGGTTGAATCAGGCGACGTGCCGTCGGATGTTGAGCGTGCAGAAGACACACTTGTTAGGAGTGTAGAGAAAATAATGCGTGACGGACAGGTGATTCTCCGCCTGCATACACAAGACGGCGGGGTAGTAGAGTACGATATTCGCGGTAATAAAGTAATAACAAACCAATAAAACAATACGAATTATGAAGAAGTTCTTTATGGCAGTCATCGCCTTGATGATGACGGCAAACGTTTCGGCGAGCTTTTACATCTATCTGAGTAATGGCGAAGTGTTACAAGCCGATAGTATCAGTACGGTGGCACCACCCGCCGAGTTCTCGGTAGGTGAATCTAAGAAAGTTTATTTCGCGCATGGCAACCTGCAATACCAAGCAAGCACCCAAACATGGCGCTTTGCGGAGAACCAGTATGACACGATAGGCGGGGCAAACTCCAATATATCCGATTCCTACAGCGGCTGGATAGATTTATTCGGCTGGGGCACGGGCAATAATCCGATTAATACAAGCATGAACACTGGCGATTATCCTACCTTTAACGATTGGGGTGATAATATAGGAGAAGGCTGGCGCACGCTGACCAAAGACGAATGGATATATCTGTTCTGTGAGCGTACTGATGCTGCGCACCTATTTGGCATGGGTTCTGTTAATGGGGTAAACGGAACTATTGTGCTTCCTGATGATTGGGCAGGTGATAAATTCACGGATACGGATAACGGTCTTGAATATAATGAAGATGGATATTATAACAATAATGCAGGCGGCAGATTTTCTTTCAATACTTATACGGCTGAACAGTGGAAAACGATGGAGGAAGCCGGTGCTGTTTTCCTGCCTGCTCCGGGTAACCGCTACGGAACGACTGTGATCAATGTCAACGAGGCAGGCTTCTATTGGTCTAGTACGCCGTCGAACCTAGAGGGCGAAGCGTTCTACCTGTACATCAGCTCGTACGGCCTCCATTCGCATTACAGCAACGGTCGTCATAACGCTATCTCGGTTCGTTTAGTTCACAATATCAAGAAGTAAAATAACTACAGCCCTCGCATGGACCAAGAAAAAGCGCATTTTCGTGCGCTTTTTCTTATCCTACGGAACGATTATTGATAATTTTCTTGCATATTTCAAAAAAAAGTACTACCTTTGCACCCGAAAAGGTTTGAAAGTAACAACAAAATATTAAAAATCGTCTATGACAGCTATTCAATTAAACGCGGAACTCTATCGTGCAATGGGTGTTATTGCTGATGATGAGTCAATGATGACAAAGGTACTGAAATATGTCAAGAAACTCGCTACCGAAAAAGCAGCGATGGACGAAACGGAGTATCTGATGTCTTCTCCCGCTATGGCAGACATCCTCCGACAAGGGCAAAAAGATATTCAGCAAGGAAAAGGTAAAGCTGTAAAAATAGAGGAGTTATGGAAATAATCTTCATGCCTCAAGCGCAGGCTGATCGCGAATACTGGAAACGTACCGGTAATACGCGTATCATGAAACGAATATCCGCCTTGTTGACTGATATTTTGGAACATCCTTTTTCCGGCATAGGAAAACCGGAACCTTTGAAAGGGGAATTCAGAGGCATGTGGAGCCGTCGTATAACAGATGAACATCGTCTGGTATACTCTGTTTCAGACGGAATGGTATATGTGTATATATTGTCCCTCCGCTACCACTACACCAGATAGGAATAGTCAGGTGCAAGGCTTTGCACCTGATTTGGAAACGGCTAATTATGCGAATTAAACGAATATAAATTAACTTAATTAGATAAATTCGCCGTTATAATAAAACGAAAAATTGTCTTTAATTGTCTTTAATTCTTTGCCGTACAGGCACGATCTGCTTCGCTGTATGGTTGACCTAAAAGAAAATTATTTTTGGATCATTTTTGATAATTTTTGACGAATAAAGAAGAGAAATGTTTTTTAGGTTTATGTCCGCATACGGGCATTACAAATAACAATCAACTCTCAATATGCAATCCGTCGCTTGCCGACGTAAAACAGCATCGCTGACACCGGCAGCGCAAAAAGCGGTGACATAAAAGACGTTTATTGACGTTGTTTGCGACTCTTCAGAATCTTCGCAACATTTTGTACTTAGTCCGGACAACAACAATGAATGTCCCGTGGATATGTAATCCACTTCCACGCCCGAAGGGGTGTGGTTGGGTGTATATATCGGGCGTGGACTTCGGTTGTTTTTCTACTAAGTACGGGGATTGCGAAGCCCTTGAAGAGCGTGAAGAGCAGACGGACTTCACGCTTTTTTGGTGTGTGCATACCAAGCCCCGAAGGTGTAAGAGGGGGAACTAATTATTCATACAAAATGACCAAGTTTATCAAAAATTTCCTGATGCTGGCAGTGATTGCCGGCGCAATGGTACTGACCGGCTGCGCAGAGAAGAATGCAGCTACCGTTAATGTGAAAGTTGTCAAAGTAGGTGTGCCGCAAGCCAATGTCCAGGTGTACATGTACAGCGGAAACCTCAGTGACGCCTTCCTGAAGAACAAAGTGCATGCCACCAAGAACATCGCTACCGATGAGAACGGCGTGGCTACATTCGAGATTAACTCCATGAGTTTCGGCGTGGCAAGTGACCAGGCTACCTTTATCTTCGAGACCTTTGACGAGGACGAGAACGTAACCGGCAAAGTGGCGGCTACCGTGAAGAAGGGCGGATCGAAGGACGTGACGCTCAGCATGAGTGTATTCTAACGCCCGGTACTGACAGCTTAAACCCTTTGTAATGACCGTCTTATGAACTAAGGCGGTTTTTTTTGTCCTTTTTCTTGCGTATGTCCGCAAAAAGCAGTACCTTTGCACCCGAAATTGTTGTAAATAGTAATTCATAATTTTTTACCCGCTACCTGTCAATGACCTATTACGACTACATAGCCGAACAAGTCGCAGCCGGGCTCTGGACGAAAACGCAGGCCGTCTTCGGCAGCTATGCCCAAACTCTCGATTTCTATTTCCGTATCTATAACCTCGTACTCAAATACGAACCGCAGAAGACCTACGGTTATGCTTCACGTATAGCCGCTAACGAAACCATTTACAGCCAAATAGGGGGGGATATTCGCATTCGCTGACCAAGCAGGACGCACCCGACCCATGCCGTATAAGGCACGCCGTCATGGTCATGGAATCCAACTTCGCTTTCTAACGCTCCATAGCATTTTTTTTCATACAAATCGTGCAGGACTCCTGCACGATTTTTTTGTGCGTTCGGCAGTACCTTTGCACCGGATTTCGGATAACTAACCATCCCCGAGTCCCATGCAATTATGAATTTTAATCCCAAAACCTTCGGGCACGTGACCGCCCAAGGCACACCTACCAACTATCCCTCGCAATGGCTGCGCATCTACACCATGAACGGCGGTATCATCACCGCCAAGCGATGCCCGACCGACAAGCCTCTCTACTGCTCCCGCGACGGGCACTTTTTCTCACTCACCAACAACGGTACTATCCTCAACGAGGTTAAACCCATTTACACCCCGGGCATGCAGAACTACAAGGGCGGTAGCAAGTACCCCTGCATGCGCCATTTCGGCTGCAGAGCCTGCCACCATCTCATGTGGGAGACTTGGGTCGGACCGCGTACGCCCGGTATGGAGATCGACCACATCGACGGCAACAAGATGAATTGGTCGCTCGACAACCTCGAAGAGGTCACGCCCGCCGAGAACCGCAAGCGCGCCAAAATCCTACGCTGCATGCGCAAGGCCGGCAACGACCCCACGAAACTCTCAGCCGCACGGCTCAAGAACATCTTCGCCAGCTACGAACTGATGGACGGAGACACACAAATGAAACGTGAAATGACTAAACACCAAGAATTATGAAAGCCGACTGGCAGTCGGCACAATACAAAGAATCTAAAGCGAGATAGAATAGGCAGCTTTAGGCCGAAATAGGCAGCTTTAGGCAGACAAACAAAACTAATAACAAACTCGCGGGATAACATCCCGCACAATAAACATAGACAGATTATGAAAGCAGAGAAATTGAAAGAACTGCGCGAGTTGCGCAACCAAGAGAAAGCTATCAAAGCACGTATTGATGAGATTAGCGATGAGGCTACACAAGAAGCGGTAGCTATACTGGCTGCAAAAGGCCTCGAAAAAGGCGAGTTTGAGGTGGACGGGCAGAAGTACCAGCTCCAACGCACCGAGGTGTTCGACTTCGCCGACTTCCGCCGATAC